>DATEYH010000065.1:0-2656 GCA_035256305.1 Candidatus Nanoarchaeia archaeon | reverse complement strand
TGAAATCCGCGACCCTAAGTTTGATGCTAATTATGAGCATTATGTCCAGGAATACCTGAAGCTAAGAAAGAAGAAAGGCATGACGCTTGAGGAGGCTAAGAAGACAATGTTATTGCCCCATTTCTTTGGCGCCATGATGATAAAGCAAGGCCAGGCTGATGGCATGGTTTCAGGGATTAATAGCGAGACTAAGCCTTTTATCCCGTCTTTCCAAATAATTGGAACTCACGAGGCTTTTGAAAAGGTTAGCGGCTTGTTCATGATGGTCTGGCCAGAGGATGGCAGGCTGTTGTTCTTTGCTGACTGCTCAACAATTATTGACCCTGATGCTAAGGACTTGGCTCAGATAGCTATCAACACTGCTGAGACTGCAAAGAAATTCGGGGTAGAGCCAAAAATTGCTATGCTATCATTCTCAACCAAGGGCTCTGCAAGGCACGCCATTGTTGACAAAGTAATAGAAGCTACCAAGATAGCGCAGTACAAGAGGCCTGACTTGATTATTGACGGGGAAATGCAGGTTGACTCTGCTCTTGTTCCAGAAGTTGCTAAGAAGAAATGCCCTGACTCGCCAATCCAAGGAGATGCTAATGTGTTAATATTCCCTGACCTTGATGCAGGTAATATTGCTTACAAACTAGTTGAGAGGTTGGCCAAGGCTCATGCTGTTGGCCCTATACAGCAAGGCTTGAACATGCCTGTTAATGACTTGTCAAGGGGATGCAGTGTGCAGGACATAGTTGATATTGCTGTGATAACAGTTGCTGAAGCTCAGAAGTAAGGAGACGAGAAGAAAAGGCATTAAGAGGTTGATTATATGAAAATACTGGTTCTCAACTCAGGAAGCAGCTCTTTAAAGTATAAGCTCTTTGATATGAATTATGAAAAGGCGCTCATCTCTGGCAATGTTGACGGCATAGGGTTAGATCGTTGCGCTTTAAAGCTTGATGTTGAAGGCAATAAGGAAGAGCAGAAAATAATTGTCAAGGACCATGTTGACGCTGTGATGCTTGCTTTCAAGTCATTAAAGCAAAAAAGCATAATCAAAGATTATTCTGAGATAGATGCTATTGGCCACAGGGTTGTTCATGGAGGAGAGCACTATTCCCAGCCAACCATAATCAATGAGGACGTTGTAAAGACAGTAAGAGACCTTATAGACCTTGCTCCTTTGCACAACCCGCCCAACCTCGCTGGAATTTTGGCTTGCAAGAAGATACTGCCAAACACGCCTCAAGTAGCTGTTTTTGACACTGCCTTTCACCAGACCATGGCTCCAGAGGCCTATCTCTATGCATTGCCTTATGAGCTTTATGAGAAGTACAAGATAAGAAAGTACGGATTCCACGGCCAAAGCCATAAGTATATTTCAGAACAGGCAATAAAGCTCCTTGGAAAAAAAGAGAGCAAAATAATAACCTGCCACCTAGGCAACGGCTCTTCTCTCACAGCTGTTATGAATGGGAAATCAATTGACACTACAATGGGCTTCACCCCTCTTGAAGGCTTAATCATGGGCACAAGGACAGGAAACATGGACCCAACAATCCCGATCTACCTTGCTGTGCATAAAGGCTTCAAGGTTCATGAGCTTGAAGATTACTTTAACAAGAAGTCTGGCTTGCTAGGAATATCTGGCTTGACCAGAGATGTCAGGGATTTGCACACAGCCTCTTTACGAGGCAACAAGAAAGCAAAGCTAGCCCTGGAGATGTTTGCCCGCAGGGTAGCTTTCTACATCGGAGGATACATGGCGCTCCTTGGAGGGCTTGATGCTATTGTATTCTCAGCAGGCATAGGAGAAAACGCCTGGTTTATGAGAAAAGCAATATGCAAATACCTCCTTCCTTTAGGCATAGAGCTTGATGAGAAGATTAACAAGAAGAACCCTGTGATTGCTTCAACTCCCTCATCAAAAGTAAAAATCTACATAATTCCAACCAACGAGGAATTGCAGATAGCAAAGGAAACAAAAGAGCTAATCAAAAAATAAACTTACTTTCACTTTTCAGCAATATTTAAATAATCGAACTTTCAGAAATATAACTGGGTGAGGAAGTTGTTCAAGATTTTTAATAAAGACTTAACCAAGCTGGAAACAGCCGAGATAAAGCAGCTAGCTGAGAATTCAAAGAAAATAGAGTATTTATGCAGTGAGCTTCAGAAAGTTTTTCAGGTTAGCCTGGAGCTGGAAGATAATAAGCGCAAAGGAATGGCTGTTGGCAACACAGAAGAAGGACTAAGAGGCAACACAGATTATGCCAAGGACTTGCTGAGGCAAATACTTCAGATGCTCCACAACCAGGAGGAGGAGGCAAGGAAAGCGCTTGAAACAGAGCTGCAGAAGCAATTCGAAGCCAAGAAAAAAAAGAAATAAGAAAAACAAAATAAGAGTTAATAACTGAGGTGATAAGAAATGGAATTTCAAAAATCAACGCCAAAATGGTTTCTTACAATATATTCTTTGCTATTTACACTGCTAGGAATATTCTCAATAGTGCTCTTAGCCAATAATATGATATCAACGACTTTTATGAGCGGGTACGCGCTCTTCTTTGTGCTGTTTAACATAATATTTGGAGGCTATTTCCTGGCGAAGAAATACGAGCTCAGGAGCTGGGCAGTCCCTCTCTGCTTCATAGTTTTTGGGTTTGTA
>DATEYH010000064.1:0-13072 GCA_035256305.1 Candidatus Nanoarchaeia archaeon | reverse complement strand
AAACGTTACTTTTTTATATTAGAAGTTCCAAGGAGTATGTTAAGGAAGGGTTTTTCAGGGGTGTTTGTCTCTTTGGAAGGCAAAGGCTTTTTAGGCATTGACGAATCAAACCACGGCAGGTTCCCAGAAATCTTTGTAGGGGTTTACTCCCTTTACGAGTGCGACACTAAGCCAGTTTATTCTCTGGACGAGTCCATGGAGGTTATTAACAAGAAGAAGCTGCCAAAGATAAAAAAGAAGAATGAAGGAGGGAAAAAAGAAGAGATTGCAGATATCCTGGAGAAAAGAAAATTCAAGCACATACTCCTTCTTCAAGAGCACAAAGACAGGTTCGGCTTTGAAGGCGTTCGCGCCATTGCCTATGCAGAGATAATAAAAGGATTCGGAAATCTTGAATTAGTCCTTATTGACAGGGAAATCGGAGATTATCTCAGAGAGGACATAGCTAAAATTCTCTATCCGCAGCGCCTCCCACAAATAACTGCTGAATCAAACGCTGACCACAGGTACTTGATAGTGAACAAGGCAGACCAGATTGCCCGAAAACTATTCAGGTACTATCAGCCCTTTAAGAATGAGCGGGATTATGCAAAGTACTCTGAGCACTTAATAAGCCCAATGAAAAGCATTGACTACCTCCCAATTATTGGATAGATTAGTGATAGGTTAATAGATTTCTAGGATAGATAATATGGATTTCACAGCTTGCTCTTAACAGCCTTCTCAGAAATGATTGCAGAGTTACCGCTTGGGTCCTCTATTATCAGCTTGAGCTTTTCCTGGCCCCACATCACTCGGAGCAGTTTCTTGAGCATGTTCTTGGCCTTCTTCCTGTCTTCCTCTTCTTCAGAATCATCCCTCAGCACCTCTATCTGCTTCTTCATCCTTTGCAGTATACCCTCGATGTTTGTTATGTAGCCATTCGCAGCTTCGCCAGGCTCAATGCTGCCGATGTGAGGGATTTTTACTGTTGCATTTGATGATTTCACAACCCTTATCTTCATGTCTTCTTCTGATGATATTTCAAGAGAGTACTTGCAGGGCTCTTTCTGCTCCTCAGCCTCAACATCAGCCTTGTGATAGTTGCAGCTAGTGCAGTTCATAGAGAAGATATAGGCCTTGCCGAAAAAAGGGATGTCAGTTTCTGCTTCAGCCAGTGTTAAGGTCTTGTTATGGCAGAACGGGCATAGCTCTCCATTTATAATTGCAGGGGCTTCTTCTGCCCCTTCGGTCTCTTTTGCTTTCTTTTTTTCCGGAGTTCCCTTTTCCTTTTTCTCAGTCTTACCCTTTACCATCTGTTATTTTCTTTGTGAAGTTGCTTTTTATAGTTTATGGTAATTCAAACTAATAGTTCGCAACACCTATTTTGCTTTACAGAAAACTTTTTAAAAGGCTGTTTTGGAATTTTTAAAGTTAATGATTTTCTTTTAGCGTTTACTGGAGTAGTTCGGAGGACTTAACGAAGTTAACGTCCTCCTTAAGTTTTTTGGTAAAACTTTTCGCAAAAAGGTTTACAGAAAACTTTTTAAAAGGTTGTTTTGGAATTTTTAAAGTTTATCCTATTTTATATTTCAGAAAAATTCTACAGATGAATAATAAGAGATTAAGTAATAATAAAGAATATAAGAAATTATATTGCGCTTAGTCTTCTGGTGCTCCGCCAACGTCCTCTTCTTTCAGGGGATTAGTGGCTTTGCTCCTGTAGATTGAGGCAAAGCTTGGCGTGATTACGATGTAGTCATCGCCGAATCCTGCAATGTCTCCTTCAATCGCGTCGCAGGTCTTCTTGAGCTTGTTAACAGCCCTCTTCAACTCTACAAGGTCTTTCTCTTTTAGAGGCTTGATATTGACGAGCGCGATGGTGTAGCCTTCCCTCAGCACGTCAAGTACCGGCTTGATGTCTGAGAAGTCCTGCATCACAAAAGGCCTTACAATGATTCTTGAGCTCCTTCCCTTCTCGCCTTCAGTGTTAAGCTCAACATACTCATCCTCTGCCTTGATATGATCTTCATCATCATAACTGCTCTTCTTCATCCTCTTAAGTGAAAAAAGCTTTATCATTCCAATCCCTCCTTATTCCTCCCTTAAACTAGGTTTTATTAATCATTCAAGCTGAATTGTTAATATCTCGTGTTACTCACAACTATATAAAGTTTTTGGTTAAAAGTTAAAAGTTATAATTGTGTTCAGGCGACGTAAGGACCGAGGTCTTTCTTGAAGCCTTCTATCAATTGGACCTTGCTTGGGTTTACTCCGAGCCTGAGGGCAAGGTAATAGCTGGTTAAATCGCCGAGTATGATGGCTGAGAAGAGCTTGCTCAGTAGCGAGGGACCTGTTATGCCTATTTCTGTTGCGCTAATCCCTTTTCTCAGCATGATTTCCTTGGTTAGGCTCATCCTTTTCTGGGTGCGCCTGTGGTCCTCGCTAAACCTTAATATGATTGCGTGATAGCTTCCGCGAGTGTTTGCAAATCCCTCAGCCTCATTATGGTTGAGCTCTGGGAACTTATTGTTAAAAGCCATTATCTTAGAGTTCTCATTGAACTGGCACTTCCACCTGTAGCCAACAGGCTCAAACCTTTGGCCAGTATATATTAGAGGAGTCTTGCTAAGAATCTTCTCAGAGAGTATCATAGCGTTCTTCTCAAGCATCTGGAGCTGGTTCTTCAAATCCTCCTTGAGCCTGAGCACATCATTGGCTTTGCCGCTGATCAATCTTAGCTTTTCCAGGAGCCTGAGCATTGCAAAGAACTGGGTAGTCATGGCTGCTCTTGGCTGATAGCCTGGCTGGAGAGCGATTACTGGAACCTGAGCAGCCCTTGCATACTCCTCGAGCTTTCCTCCTGTTGTGACTGCCACTACTCCGCAGCCTGCTCTTCTTGCTTCCTTAAAGGCGCTAAGGCTTTCCTCTGTATTGCCAGAATAGGAGCAGACAATCACCAGGGTTTGCTTGTCAGCCCACAAGGGCAGGCTATAGTCCTGCAGGTTATGGATTGCAAGTTTTTCATCAGCAAGATAGCTCTTGAGAAGCAGGCCTGCAATGGCAGAGCCTCCCATGCCTGCAATAATCACAGAGGAATACTTCTCTTTAAGCTTCCTCAAGTCTAAAGCCTCTACTGACTTGTAGCCGAGCTCTGCTTGCGAAGGCATGTCCAGGATGGCCTGGCGCATATTCTCAGGGTCCAGCTTGTAGTAATCTTCAGGCAGATTAAGCGTTTCTCCTGGCATAAGAATAACTCCTCCTTCCTCTTCTCCCTAATATAAGCATTTGTTTTGGATTTTAAATACTTTTTGAAAAACCTTTTATGAAAAGGTTTACGAAAATGTGCGACATTCGCAACTTCGTTGCTCAATCCCACGGACAAAATTTATTAACCGAAGATTTATTCTCTTTCTTATGAGGATTTATATTCGAACTTTCGGTTGCACCTTGAACCAGTCGGATAGCGAAGTCATGAGCGGCTTGCTTTCCAAGGCAGGCCACAAGCTGGTTGGCGATGTAGAAGAGGCAGAGCTTGTGCTTTTCAACACCTGCACTGTTAAGGATAACCCTGAGAAAAGGTTCTTCTCTGAGCTTGAGAAAGTGAAAAATTCAGGGAAAAGAGTTGTGGTGGCTGGCTGCGTCCCCCAGGCAGAGCCTGGCAATGAAATGCTGAAGAACGTTTCTGTTGTTGGCATCAGGAACCTTAACAGGATTGTTGAGGCTGTTGAGGAGACTGCCAAGGGCAATATTGTAAGATTCCTTGACGTGAACAATAATCCTCGCCTTAATCTTCCTAAGATAAGGAAGAATCCTGTGGTTGAAATCATCCCTCTATCATCTGGCTGCCTTGGCGAGTGCAGCTATTGCAAGACAAGGTTTGCAAGGGGAGCTTTGTTCAGCTATGATGTTTGTGCTATTAAGAAGCAGTTCGCAGAGGCTATGAGGGACGGTGTTAAGGAGGTTTGGCTTACAAGCCAGGACACTGGCGCTTATGGCAAGGACATTGGCAAGAGCCTTCCTGAGCTGCTGGATGAGCTTTTGAAAGTTAGGGGTGATTACAAGATTCGCCTTGGCATGCTTAACCCTAATCATGCTCTTGAATTCCTTGATGAGCTTGTTAGGATTATGAAGCACCCTAACATGTTCAAGTTCGTTCACCTACCTGTCCAGAGCGGAAGTGATAAGGTTTTGAAATTAATGAACAGGAAATACTCTGTTAAGGATTTTGTCAAAGTTGTTTCCAAGCTAAGGAGGGAGATTCCTTTAATCACCATAGCCACTGATATTATTTGCGGTTTCCCAGGGGAAACCGAGGAAGACTTTGAAAAAACCTGCAAGTTGCTCGATGAGCTTAGGATTCCTGTGGTTAACATCACCAAGTTTTGTCCAAGGCAAGGCACTCCTGCTGCAAGGATGAAGAGGATTAGCACCAGGGTTGTTAAGGTGAGGACGAAAAAAATTGTGGAGCTGCAGAAGAAAATAATTGACAACAAAAATTCAGAGAATTTTTGGGGTGAGAAATCCAGCGGGATTTCCCACAACCATGAGTGGCTAGGCTGGGAGGGAGAAATAATTATTGATGAGATTGGCAAGGAGAATTCTTTTGTCGGAAGGAATGAGTATTACAAGCCAGTCGTTGTTAAGGCTAGTGGCTTGAAGCTTGGAGATGTTTTGAAAGTAAGAGTGATTCGGGCTATGCAGCATTACCTAGAAGCCTTGCCGGTGTGAGCGAGCATATTATTCCTTATCACCCACCTCATCTTATTTCTCAGGCAGTCGCCTTAAGATACCCCTTTATGAACCTTGCCCTGGCAGGGTCTTTACCCTCCATTTCTCCAAGGTCAACTTCTAGGGGCTCTTCGTAGTTCTCATCCACGTAAATCACCCCATAATACGTAAGCTTTGCGACTTTTTCACTGTTTTTTCGCTTACAGAGGGGTGGTGTATTTACCAGTATTTAAATATTACGATATCACATCATACTTTATCATATAAATTTCAAAAGATTTAAATAGTAAGCACCCTTCCTGCTTAATAGCATTTTTTAAGGGTGAGAAATCTGAGAGGGGAGAACATGAAAGAAAGGGTTACACTAACAATTGAAAAGGAAATATTGCTGAAAGTAGACCAAAGCGTGAACGGAGCTGATGTAAAGAACAGGAGCCATGCTGTAGAGCTGCTCCTTACCAAGGCTTTCGGGAATACGCAGCCATCAAAAGCCATCATACTTGCAGGAGGAAAAGGCACCAGGATGAAGCCAATGACAGACTTCCTGCCAAAGCCAATGATGAGAATAAATGATAAGCCTATCCTTGAGCATAATATCGAGCTGTTAAAAAGACACGGGATAAAAGAAATCGTCATCAGCATAGGCCACAAAGGAGAGAACATAAAAGAATACTTTGGAGACGGAAAACAACTCGGCGTGAACATAAGCTATATCGAAGAAACCACGCCATTAGGGACAGCAGGCCCCCTTAACTCGCTCAAAGGCAAGATAAACGACACCTTCATACTCATGAACGGAGACGAGCTCAAAGACATAGACCTCGAGGACATGTTCATGTTCCACAGAAAAAACAAGAGCACAGCAACCCTTGCTTTAACAACCGTTGAAGATCCTTCAAGCTACGGAGTAGCAGTTATGAACGGCAACAAGATAATGACTTTCATAGAAAAGCCAAGCAGGCAGCACGCTCCAAGCAAGCTGATAAACGCAGGGCTTTATATTCTGGAGCCAGAAGTGCTCAAGATAGTGCCTGAAGGATTCTCAATGATGGAGAACGACGTCTTCCCCAAACTTGCAATGAACGAGAAACTGCTAGGCTATGTTTTCTCAGGCCAATGGTTTGACACAGGCACGCCAGAAAGATTCTCAAAAGCAGCAAGGGAATGGGACGGGCTGGACTGAAGCTTGAAAAGATAAATATCATGATAACGCCTTTCCAGAAGAGAGTCTATGAACTTACTAAGCAAGTGCCGAAAGGCAAAGTTACAAGCTATTCTGCGATTGCAAAGAAACTAAAGAGCAGCCCAAGGGCTGTTGGACAGGCGCTTCGCGTTAATCCATTTGCCCCTGTTGTGCCCTGCCATAGGGTTGTGAAATCTGACGGCAGCATTGGAGGATTTGGCGGAGAAACCTGCGGCAAGAAGATTGAAGAAAAGATTGCGATGCTGAGAAAAGAAGGAGTGGAAATAAGACAGGGCAAGATAGACAAAAAGTTTTTTATACCTGCCTGAGTTCTCCTTTTCTATGAAAAGCCTTGAAGAAGCCCTGGCAAAGCATGATGTGCTGTTAAGCAACATTAAGCAGAACCTTCCTGATCTAGAGAAGCTGCTGGCAGATGTTGACTCTCACTGGAAGGCTGAAGACATGTTCTACAGGTATTATCATCGATCTTACAAAGTCTTCTATATTCAATCATTAACTAAAGACATTTACGAGACGCTCAAAAAGATTTCTCCTAATGAAAACAAAGAGGACATGGCTTCTTTTTTTCTTAACATCATCAAGGAAGGGGCAAGCGGCAAAGAATTCAAGTTTGAGTACAACAGAACGTGGGAAAAGACTTGCCGCCCATTCATCGAAGCTTTTTTTCATTCTCGATATTTCCTTGAAATGACTATTAAGTATGGGAAGAAATACGAGAAGGCTCCGAACTTGGTGGACTCTGGCTGGGCTGCGCTGCTTGAGCTTTACAATATAAGATGATTCACTTTACAACTGCTTGTTTGCTCTGTAATAATCATATGTTAGCCTGATGCCCTCATCTAGGCTGACCTGTGGGCTATAGCCAAAATCCTTTTTTGCATTCTCATTTGAGGCAATCCAGAAATAAGGCTCTGACAATTTAACTTTCTGCACATTAAGCAACGAACACTTGCCTGAAAGATTTGCATAAGCATCGCCAAGGTACGAAAGCGCCTTGATGAATGGGAAGGGAATGCTGATGTTAAATGGCTCTTTGCCCATTGCCTTGAAAATCGTTTCATGGATTTGCTGCCAGCTCACAGGCTCATCATTGCACATAAAATAATTTTTTGCTATTGTGCTGCCAGAGAGCGAAGCGCTTATCATGCCATCAACCAGGTCATCAATGTAAATGATGGAGGTGAATTTCTTCTTGTTGCCAGCATAAACATTAATGCCTGACTTTGCCATCTTGAAGATGTTCAGGAAGTCAGGGTCCCAAGGCCCATAGACGCTTCCTGGCCGAAGAATAGTGCAAGGCAGGATTGAATGATAATCCTTGACAACCTGCTCTGCCATCCACTTGCTCTCGCCGTAATACTCAACAGGATTATCTTCTTCTGACTCTGTCTTCTTGTGCTGCCTGTTTTTTGAAGGGCCTGATGCTGCATGAGAAGAGGTAAAAATAAACCTTTCAAGATTAGGGCTTTTTTGCTTTAAGGCATCAAGCAGGTTCTTGGTTGGCATTACATTGGCTTGGTAGAACCTTTCAAAAGAAACTTCCCTTGTCACGCCTGCAAGATGGAATGCGAGATCAACACTTGCGCAATCCTTACAATCCAGGAGAGTATCGATATCAGAATAATCAATGTAAGAGCAATTATCAGAAAGCTCACTGGCTGAAGATTTGCCTTTTCTTTTCAGGCTGACTATTTCTTCGCCGGGGAACTTTTCCTGCAAAGCTTTTTCTAGGTTCTTGCCAATAAATCCGCTCGAGCCGGTTAGGAGTATCTTCATGATTATACTGGAAAAATTCAGCCGTAGATTTCCTTAATCTCTTTTTCAAAGTATTCTTGTCGCGACTTTTCGGTAGGTTGTATTACGTGATTCAAAGAGTTTTCAAGCGCTCCAAACATTTTTCCAATGTTTTTTCCTTCTTCACCATCCATTGCCATAACACTTTGCACTTTCTTGAAGAATTTGTTTAAATCTTCAATTCCTTTTTTATGATGCCTTCGGTATTCCTCTGCTGTAGGGAAAAACTCACGTATAACGCCGTATTTTGTTTCTTTTTGCAATGCTTTCTCAATACCATCAGCCTTTGCTATGTCAACCAATCTTTTCACTATCTTGTCATTTGCTCTCACGTGTTTGAGAATATCAGAATAAGATTTCTTGTAGTTCTGTATGACCGCTTCCTCTATTTCCCCTGCGCTTCTCATCTGCTCCATCTGTTCGTTAATCATTTTTTTGACTTTAGCATAGCTCAAAGCGTTTTTTTCTGCACTTTCATAGATTATTTTCTTTAATAATTCCGGATTTTCCAAAGTTTCTTTAATTTCTGGTAATACTTCAGCAGCCAGTTCATCTTTCATTTCTTTTATATCTTCTTCATTCAAATCCTCATCTATCTTAGTTATTCCATCGATCAGATGTTCACTCGTGTAGAGTATTGATTCATAAATCATATCCTTATATGCTGGATTTTCTGTTACGGATTTATACGTTTCTTCAGCATTCTGCTTTGCTAATGCTTGTCGAATCCTTGTCTCGAGCTTGGTTTCTTTTGCCATTTTGCCCCTCCAAATGATTTTAATCCTCTGGAGAAAGGCCAAGCAATTTATAAAGCTTATTATAGTAACTACTCTATAATAAAAACAAGAAAAGGCCTGATGAAATCACTCCTTCCTCTTTTTCTTTATCTTCTTTATCTCTTTCTCAAGCTTCAACTCATCCAGAAGCTCCTTGTACCTGTTCCTGATTGTGACCTCTGTTACTCCTGCAACATCAGCCACTTCTCGCTGGGTCCTTTTCTCGCCATTAATCAGGGCTGCGACATAAAGGGCAGCTGCTGCTATTCCTGTAGGTCCCCTTCCAGAGGTAAGCTCTATATGCTGGGCTGATTCTATAATCTCAACAGCCTTGCTCTGGGTCTCTGCGCTAAGCTTAAGGCTTGAGGCAAACCTAGGGATGTAATCAGAAGGGTTGCTTGGCAATATCTTTATTCCTAGCTCTCTTGTTATGAATCTGTAAGTTCTGCCAATCTCTTTTTTCTCAATATTAGAGGCGTCTGCCAATTCATCAAGAGTCCTGGGCACATCATGCCTTCTGCAGGCAGCGTACAAAGCTCCTGCGACAACTGACTCCATGCTCCTGCCGCGAACAAGCCCTTTCTGCACTGCAAGGGTGTAGATTCTTGCAGATTCCTCTTCTACGCTGCTGGGCAGCTTGAGGTAAGAGCTCACTCTTTTCAGCTCTGACAATGCCAGCTTAAGGTTTCTCTCAATGGCTGTGCTTATCCTCTGCTGCCATTTCCTTAGCCTGAAGAACTTGTTCTTGGCCTTTCCTCCTAGCTGGTACAGGTCAGACTTCTTGCCAACATCAGTCCCAAGTCCCTGGTCGAACTGGGTGTAGCTCATGGGAGCGCCGGTCCTGCGCATCTTCTCAGCGTCATCGCCGTCAAACTCCCTCCATTCCTGGCTGAAGTCAACCATCTTGTCCTCTACAACCAGCCCGCAGTCCCTGCAGATAATCTCTCCCTTCTCCTTGTTCCAGAATAAGTTTATGCCGCCACACTCTGGGCACTTCTTTACCATGCTCATAATGTTCCCCCCGTTGCAAAGATTAATGCTTAAGCATGCATTGACGATAAATTTATAAAGCAGAACAGGTAATTATTTATAAAGATTTCGCTTTCCCTCGTCTGAAAGCCTGCCTGTGGGCTTCCAAGGCAAAATATAGTAAAATATAAAAAGCTCAGAATTCAGAGACAACTTATTAGAAGAAAAAAATGGTTAGAAGGTCTAGGAAGATTTCAAAAAAGAGGGAACTTCCTGTTTCAGAAGCCTCTAGGCTAAGGCGGAAAGATACGAGGAGGAAAGAAAAAATGGAAAGAGGGCAAGTTTGGAGTGTTGATGTTTTATTGGCGGTTGTTATATTCATCTCTGTAATCCTGGTGTTCTACGTTACCATGACTTCCAAGCAGAAGGAAGGGCTGGGCGACCTGGAATCAGAGGCAAGCGACCTAAGAGTAGCCTTGGAGCAGAACAGGGACTTTGGGTTTATACAATCAGATGAAGTGGATGACGACAAGTTCCAGGCTTTTACTGGGAACACTACTGATAATTATGAAGCTTTGAAGAACCAGCTAGGAATAAAGGGAGAGTTCTGCGTGTTCCTTGAAGATTCTGATGGGCGCATAGTGTTCATTGACAACAAGCCAGGCGTGGGGAATTCTAGCATTCTCATCGATGGCTATCCTTGCGGCCAAACCATTCCCTGAGCTGAGAATTAGCAACTTTTATAAACCAGCGCGTCTCTGAATTATATGATGATACTAACCTATCTTATACTATTGTTTATCGCTTTTCTCGGAGTCTTTATAGGACTAGTGATTGGCTACTTCACACAAGAGGAGCTTCAGCCAGGTATGAATTATTTCAACATCTTCAGGCACTTGCTGTTTGTTGCCATACTCATAATCTTCTTTGTAAAGAACCCATCAATACCCTTTATCATCTTCATAGCCTTGCTAATAATAATATACAGCCTGAGCAGTTATAGGGAAACCCTTTACTATTACTCGCTCGCAGTCATCTTCTTTATGGCCTGGCTCTTCAACGGCTTTGCCTTGGTTGCGCCGCTCATCTTTCTATATGGTTTTCCTCTAGGAACCATCTATCTCCAGGAGCACATAACTATTAAGAAGAAAAAGAAGAAGATAATCCTGGGAGCACTGAAGCAGTATGTTGGCTTCCTGGTAGTTGGGGCTTTGCTTGGATTATTAGGATTATTTTTATAAGGAAGCACATCATTCTTTATTGTTATGAAGAAGGTAGTCACTGGAGACGGTAGCATCACTTTCCACAATGAGCAATACGACGAGGCTTATCATTCTGTTACTGGAGCTGTTGAGGAGGCTTTCAAGAAGTTTGTTGAGCCAACGCACATTACGAATCTTGCAGAGCTAGGCATGGTAAGCATTCTTGACGTCTGCTTTGGCCTTGGCTACAACTCAGCAGCAGCAATTGACAAGATAATGGAAGTTAATCCTGAGTGCAAGATAATAATCGTGGGCTTGGAGAAGGATGAGAAGATACTCAGAAAAATCCCTGGCTTAAGCCCGCAAATAAAAAGTTATGAAATAATAAAAGATATGGTAAAAAATAATTATTCTCATGAAAACAAAAATATACGGATTAACTTATTGGTCTGCGACGCCTTGGACGCAGTAAAAAGATTAAAGCTCAGGTTTGACATAATCTTCCACGACCCTTTCAGCCCTAAGAAGAACCCTGAGCTCTGGACAGAAGATTTCTTTAAGCAACTCAGAAAATTAATAAAGAAGGAAGGCATACTCACTACATATTCGTGCGCAGGCATTGTCAGGCGCAACCTTAAGGCTGCTGGCTTTGAGGTGAAGGACGGGCCTTGTGTTAGAAGAAGGAGCCCGAGCACGATTGCATATCCTCAATAGTTATGAACTGTGGGACTGAGCTTGCAAAGCAAGCGAATGTTGCACGCTTTTTGTCAAGTTTTTGGCAAAAACTTGCCCCTGTAGTATAGTGGATAGAATAAGAGCTTGCGGTACTGGGATTTTATTCCTGGTGCAAACAGCTTTAGACCGGGGTTCGAATCCCCGCAGGGGCGTCGAATGAAATGAGACGACGCTGCGGGCTCAAAAACATCAAGGTTTTTGTTGTCGGCAGGGGCGTCGCCATTAAACAAGTTCACAAAACAAGGACACTAAGCATGGCCAAGGCCCTCATAGTAAAGGAATCTAAGATTGAAGAGAGAGGAGTATTTGCAGGCCGAGATTTTAAGAGGGGAGAACTCGTGGTTAAATGGGATGTTTCTCATCAATTGACACCAGAAGAAATAAAGAAACTTTCAGAACCAGAAAAGAGATACGTTATTTATTTCAAAGGAAAACATATCTTAATGCAGCCACCTGCTAAATACGTTAATCATTCTTGTGATGCAAACACATATGCTGATAATTTTTGTGATATTGCGAAGAAAGACATAAAGAAAGGGGAAGAGATTACTGCAAACTATTCTGAAACAATGGACATTAACGAATTTATGAAATGTAATTGTGGAAGAAAGAATTGCAGAAGAATCATCCGAGCAAACAGCTTTAGTAACTAGCGGATCCTAATGCTGGCTGAACAAACAAGCAAACCTTTATATATCCTTGTCGAGTAACTTTGATTCAATATTGGGGGTTTGCGGTGGAGGATAAGATTAATGGCTTTGTAGGAGCGAGCACTTCTGCGCTTGCCAGGCTGGTTGCTAGCAGTATTCATCATGACAGCTTTGATTATGTTCTGAAGCTCTTTTATCCTGAGCAGATGGATGAGGCTGCCAGAATTTCTGTGTTGACAGCCATTAACCATAACATCAGCAAGAACAGGAAGGAGTATTTCTTGGAAAAGTATGGGATTGACTTGTCTGCTCCTTGCAGCTTTGGATTGGCAGGGCTCTCAGAAGGAGAGCGGCTGGTTGCAAGGCGTGAGATTAAGCATATTAACAGGCGCTTTGAGCTAGCGCGCATTCTGGTTGAGGATTATAATAATAAAGAAGATATTATTGGTAAAGAAGATTTTAATGAAGAAAAAATAAGCAAGTATAAATCTTTTTCAAACCACCTGGTTAATCCATTTCCTTAGTTTCTCAAGAAGAGTCTCTGCAACCTCTTCCTCGTTCATCTCCCTGCGGTCTTCTCTTTCCATTATCCCGATTCTTAGCCTTATGGTATCTATCATGCGGAATATTTCTCGCTTGCTGGTTTTTTCCATGGCTATCTTGCTCTTGAGTTCTGAGAGCTTGTCATCTATTTCTACGAGGTCGCTCATCATGGATTTGCTTTCCTTTTCTATGTCCCTCATGAAAGAGATTATTTCTCCTTCTGCATTCTTTTTTTCATTATCATCATCTTCTTGCATTCTTGCACCTCTTAGGCTAGACCTCTATCTCTTCTCCTAGTTCTGGCATATAAACTTTGCTGTGCGTCTCCTGCATAGCCCACTTTCCCACCTCAGCCACTGCGTCAGGGTCTCCGTGCTGGATTATTAGCTTCTTGGGATGAACCCTTCTGATAATCTCTTTAAGGTCGTTCTTGTCAGCATGGCCTGAGAAGTCATATTTTTCTATTTCTCCCTTCACATAAGTCCTCCA
>DATEYH010000063.1:0-3998 GCA_035256305.1 Candidatus Nanoarchaeia archaeon | reverse complement strand
AAAAAGGATAATACATTACTTGCCTGTGCAGGAAGGGCTGGTTAATGTTGAAGTTATGATGCCTGACAAAAGGATTGTGAAAGGGCTTGGAGAGCCGCTGATGGCAAAGCTGAAAGAAGGAGACATCATCCAAGCAGAAAGATTCGGATTTATGAGGCTTGACAAGAAAGAAAAAGATAAATTCTTCTTTTGGTATACACATCAGTGAGTTAATTCTTCCATTGTTTCCTCTTTGCTTTTTCATCTTTATTATTCATAACCCAGCAGTAAGGGTCGCATGTGACACCTAACCTGCTTAATCTATAACCTATTGCCTTGCATCCGCCTCTGCATTTATCAGCATAATCGCATGCTGGGTTTTCATAGTCTTTGCTGAATTTCACCATCTTCTCACTGTTCCAAATATTCTCTATATTGTTCTTTTTTATGTTGCCACAAACAAAATCGCCATATTCAGCAGTGTAAAGATATGAGCAGGGAGTGATGTCACCGTTAGGCTTCATGCTTGCAAATGACTTGCCTCCAAAACATTGCATGTCATTGTAATCAGCTGGCTGCTCAATCAGGTCAAACTCCCTTGCCACTATTATTTCTGGTTTTGATTTTTGCTCTGTTTTGTATGCTAAAAGCTTTTGTGTGGCTAACTTATAATTTTCCTTTGACAGCAACAGCCTGTCGCCGTACTTGTCAGGTATATACTTCATTATCTTCCACCGATAAACATGGTTTTCTTTGCAGAATGCAAGGATTTTTTCTAACTCATCCTTATTCGCAGATGTAAGCGTGGTGGCAATGTTTACTTTTATTTTATTCCTGGAGAGTTCCTTAACTGCCTGCTCAACAATATTAAAGAGCCCTTTGTAGTTTCGCATAGCTTCAGGTTTATCCTCAATCCCATCCAGGCTTATCTGAATCTTCTCAACATTGTGCCGCAAAATTGATTCCATCTTATCATTAATAAGAAGTCCGTTGCTGGAAAAATTCACTTCAAAACCCAAGGCAATAGCATAATCATGTACTACAAACAAGTCTTCTCTCAGTAGTGGCTCTCCGCCCCCTATTTTGAGTTTTTCCACGCCAAAATTCCTCAGCTTATCCAGTGCCTTTAAAGCCTGCTCAGTGCTCATCTCTTCTTTGTCAGGGCCAAGCCAAAGATGGTTATTATAGCAGTGATTGCATTTCAGGTTGCATTTGTGGGTTATCTCATATGCTACTTCAACAAGCTTCCTCATTTTAATCCTGCCTCAGTATTTCAATAAAAAATTATTAACAAAATAACAATTTAAAAAAATAAATATCTTCGGCCTAAAGGCCGAAGTATTTCCAAAAATCAAAGAAGCAAAGTAAAACCTCAACATTAATGAAGAGGTATTCTTTGATTTTTGATAAAAAAAAGTTTAAACCTTGTGATTGGTTTGCTTTTCTGCCAAATACCTGCCAGGGCTTGGCTGCACAAGTTCTTTTATCTTCTTTTCAAGGTTCCTCTCAGGCAGCTCTACAAAATAGGCGTAGTGGCCGCTCATGAACTTATCTGCTCTTACTTCCATTTTTTCCACCTCCAAAATTACATGTATTATCGCTCACCCAAAGGTCGTGATGCAATGAGTAGGCAATTCCTCTGCATCCTGCCCTGCAATGGTCCAGCCTCTCGCATTCTCCGCAGCTTCCCCGAACCCTTGCTTTCACCTGCCTCAAAGCCTGCAGGCAAGGGTTATTATTCCAGATATCTCTGAGATTATCTGTCAGGGCATTGCCTATCTTGAACTCAGGGGCACTAAGCGCAACGCAAGGCCCCATGTCTCCGTTAGGAGCAACAGATAAGAGTGTATGTCCGACAGGACAACCTGCTATTGGCACTTTTTTAAGCTCATCAGGGTTTAAAGAATACTCTAGATTGCTTACAGATCCACAGTCAAGGGTGATGCAGGGATTATTGTTTCCGCGGTTGCAGAGCTGCTCTATTAGTCTGGCGTAACTGTCATAATCTGGGAGCAGGGATTGGAATTTGTCAAGTGACAAGTCACCTTGCTTAATTTTGATAAGTGTCAGGAAAGGTACATTCTGCTTGCCCAGCCAATCAACGAGCTCAGGAATGAACTCAAGATTATTGTTTGAGACAACGCAGTCCACACCGACAGCTATGTTTTGCTCTTTGAGTAATTGAATTGTTTTTTTCACTCTCTCAAAAGAGCCTTTGGCTCTCAGCTCGTCATTAATTTCAGGGATGTGGGAGTCCAGTGAAACTTGACATTGGCGCATGCCTGCCTTCTTAAGCTCAACAATCAGCTTTTCATCTACATGCCAACAGTTGGTTGTTAGATTGAAAGTGCAATTGAGCGAGGTGACAAAGCTAGCAAGTTCTACAAGATCTTTTCTTAAGGTGGGTTCTCCTCCTGTAAACCCTATTTGAAATACTCCGAGCCTAGCAAGCTTCCTTATAATTTTTTTCCATTCCTCAGTTGATAGCTCCCTTATTCTTTTGTAGGGCTTTCTCACCGAACAGTATTGGCACCTCATATTGCAGGCAGATGTTATGCCGAGATGGGCAACAATGGGCGACTTAAAGGCAGGCTTGTGCGAGTTGTGACGCAATAGCTTCTGGGAATAATCTACTGGGACTTTTTTTGGCGTGTAGCCAACAAAATCCGTCATTTCATAATAGCAGAGCTTATTGAAAAACTCTTTGTGTTGCTTAGGGAAATTATTTCTACTGGCGAATTTCTTGAATACTGCATACTCTTCCAAGGAAAGCTCAAGCACCATACCTCTCTTGTTGAATAGCACATAATGATTGCCTTCCTTTGTAATCTTGACGACATCATGAATCATAATCTAAGTTAGTGTTTTAATATAAATAAAACTTAGTTTTATTTTTCTGTAATATTGTTTTAATTTACCGCAAGGTTTAAATAACCGGCTTGTTCTTCCAAGAACAGAATGGCGCTAAAGGATCAGGAAATTAAAATAATACTTGATTATGTCAAGAAAGAGCCTCATACAGTGCAGGACATATCAAGACTCATAAAAAGAAGCTGGGTGACAACTGATTCTTACCTTAGGCAGGTAAAAGAGAAGACCGGGCTGATTGACATCAAGACATTCAGAAAGGGAACGCAGGCGGCACTGAAGATAGTCTTCTACTGCCACGCTGATGTCGTCCTCTCTGATGAGATTAAGGAATCACTTTTCAATAGGGTAAAAAGCAGTCAGTTCAAGCAGGAGTTCGATTTCATGGACATCTACCAGTTCGTTCCTGATAATAAAAAGAAGGCCTACAGCGAGGAATATATTGACGAAGAAATCTCTAAAAGCCCACGCCTGGTTGAGCTGTTCAGCCAGGCAAAGCACACTGTTTACTGTTTCTCAGGAAATCTTTCCTTCATCAATATGAAAGAAAAGAACAAGCCTGTACTTTCGATCATAGAAGAAATGGCGAAGCGAAAAGTAGTTTTCAAGATAATCTGCAGAGTAAACGTAGCTTCATTAACCAACCTTAATAAATTGTCAAAATTAAAAGAGAAATACCCTGCAAGCTTTGAGATTAGGCACCACTACCAACCCCTGCGGGGGTTTATCATTGACGACAAAATCGCTAGGTTCAAGAATGAGGAACCTATTCAGAAGTACAAAAAAGGAGAACTGCAGAAGAGCACGAGAATCTGGTATGAAATCCGCGACCAAGAATGGGTTGAATGGCTACAGAAAGTCTTCTGGAACCTGTTTCGCTCTTCCATGGATTATGAGAGTAGACAAAAAGAGCTGAAGAACATATTCTAGAAGCTGTTAAGATTTGAAAAGTGAATTCTTAGTGGACTTGTTTTCTCGTGATAAAGCCGATCTTTAAGTAGTTAATGACATTTCCAGTATCTTTGTCTCGCTTAATCCTGTACTTGTAAACTATAGAATAGCTATCCAGGGAATACTCCTTTATCATCTTAAGCTTGCGGTACAAGCAGCTGAAGCTCTCTACACGCCCATCTTTTACGCACGTTGACACA
>DATEYH010000062.1:0-5182 GCA_035256305.1 Candidatus Nanoarchaeia archaeon | reverse complement strand
GAAGAAAGGCTGCCAAGCGCCTTCTACACAGGACTGCCAAGAGGCGTGCGAAGCTTTATACAAAGAATGGATGAGTATTTTGTAGACACAAGAAAAGTGATTGTAAAAGAAAGGGAAAGGATTGAGAGAATGTTTGCAGATTACATGATGAGCTATGACGTAAAGACAGAAGCAGACAAATACCTAGTAACCATGAACCTGGGCAAAGGCATAAAGCCAGAAGACGTGCAGCTAGAGTATGATGAGAACGACATGCTCGTCATGAAAGTAAGGAAAGAAGAGAAGACAAAGGGAAAAAGAACATTTACAGAGCAAACAATGGCAAGATACCTGCCAGGAGTGGAGTTTGAGAAAGTAACCACCGAATACAAGGAAGGAACCTTAAAGATAGAGATGCCCTTCACAACACAAAGAGTGCAAGAATACAAGCCAAGGTTAATACCAATAAAAACAGGCACAGAAGAACCCAAGAAATAAATATCTTCGGCCTAAAGGCCGAAGTATTTCCAAAAATCAAAGAAGCAAAGTAAAACCTCAACATTAATGAAGAGGTATTCTTTGATTTTTGATAAATTTTTTTATTTTTTTAAGTATGATTTTTCATGATTGACAAGGAGGACTAAAAAATGTCGAGAAAAAAAGAAAAAATAGTTGAAGAACCAAAGCCTGAGGAGAAAAAGATAGATGAAAAAGAGGAAAAGCTGAAAGAATTGACAGACACACTCCAACACTTACAGGCAGAGTTCGAGAACTACAAGAAAAGAGTTGACAAAGAGAATTGCGAACTAATTAGGTGCGCAAATGAAGATTTGATACTGAAGATTCTTCCAATCATAGATAACTTTGAGCTCGCCTTGAAGAGCTGCAGGCTCAAGGATGACTTCTACAAGGGAATGGAGCTAATCTACTCGCAACTAATGGATACCCTGCACTCCCAAGGCTTAAAGCACATTGACTGTTTAAACAAGAAGTTTGACCCTTATTATCATGAGGTGTTGCTCACAGAAGAAAGCGAGCATCCAGATAACACAATAACTGGGGAGCTGCAAAAAGGCTATATGCTCAATGACAAGGTAATCAGGCACAGCAAAGTGAAGATTGCTAAGAAAAAGAAGGAGGATAAAGGCTCGCCGCCGATTGAGGCGCAATAAGTTAAGCTTTTTAAGAAAAACCTTGGAAAAATACGTCAGTACACCACAAAGCTCATACTTCGCTTTGGTTGTACGTAGTTCGGAGGATTGAGCAAAGCGAACATCCTCCTTAAATTTTTTGATAAACCTTTTCGCAAAAAGGTTTGGAGGAACTAAAAATGGCTAAAGAAAAAATCGTAGGAATTGATCTTGGAACAACATTCAGTGAGATAGCAATACTTGAAGGAGGAAAGCCAATAATCATCTCTAACTCTGAAGGAGAAAGATTAACCCCTAGCGTGGTCTCAGTAACAGAGGAAGGAGAGGTTCTTGTGGGAAGAATAGCAAGGAACCAGGCAATCAGCAACCCTGAGCACACTGTTTACAGCATCAAGAGGCACATGGGAGAGGATTACAAGGTAAAAATATCAGGCAAGGAATACACTCCCCAAGAGATTAGCGCAATGATATTGCAGAAGCTGAAGAGGGATGCAGAAGCCTTCCTTGGCCAGCCTATCAAGAAGGCAGTAATCACTGTACCTGCTTATTTTGAGGACGCCCAGAGGCAAGCTACCAAGGACGCAGGAAAAATAGCAGGTTTGGAAGTTTTGAGGATTATTAACGAGCCAACAGCAGCAAGCCTGGCTTACGGCCTGGACAAGACTCATGATCACACAATAATGGTGTTTGACTTTGGAGGAGGAACCTTTGACGTCTCAATCCTGGAATTAGGCGACGGAGTCTTTGAGGTGAAAGCAACCAACGGAGACAACCATCTTGGAGGGGATGATATTGATAACATAATTGTTGACTGGATGAGCGAGGATTTCAAGAAGCAGAACGGCATTGACTTGAAAAATGACAAGGTAGCTCATCAGAGGATGAAAGAAGCTGCTGAGAAGGCCAAGATAGAGCTTTCAAGCAAGATAAAGACAGCTATCAACCTGCCTTTCATAACAGCAGACAAGCAAGGGCCAAAGCATTTGAATATTGAGCTGACAAAGGCTAAGATGGAGCAACTAATCCAGCAAATAATCGAGAGATTAAAGATTCCGACAACCCTTGCCATGAGGGATGCAAAGATAACCTCAAAAGAGATTGACAAGGTAATCCTTGTAGGAGGAAGCACAAGAATGCCTGTTGTGCAAGAACTTGTAAGGCAGCTTACTGGCAAGGAAGGAGAGAAGAGCGTTAATCCTGACGAAGCAGTGGCTCTTGGAGCAGCAATCCAGGCAGGCATACTAGCAGGAGAAGTAAAAGATGTCTTGCTCTTGGATGTCACTCCACTAAGCCTTGGCATAGAAACCCTCGGGGGGGTTTTCACCAAGCTCATTGAGAGGAACACCACTATTCCTACAAAGAAAAGCCAGGTTTTCAGCACAGCAAGCGACAACCAGATGGCAGTAACTATTCGCGTCTTCCAAGGAGAGAGAAGCATGGCAACTGACAACAAGCTATTAGGCCAGTTTGACCTAGTAGGAATCCCGCCAGCACCCAGGGGAATACCCCAGATAGAGGTAAGCTTTGACATTGATGCCAACGGCATAGTGCATGTAAGCGCAAAAGACCTTGGCACTGGAAGAGAGCAGAGCGTCAAGATAACAGCAACCACCAACCTCACAGAGAATGAGATTGAGAAGATGAGAAAAGACGCTGAGCAGTACTCAGAAGAAGACAGGAGGAGAAAGGAAGAGGCAGAAACCATTAACGCTGCAGACACGCTAATCTACACGTCTGACAACTTGTTCAAGGACTTTGAAGGCAAGGTGAACAGCAAAGCATTGGATGATGTTAAGAAGGAAATTGATGAGCTGAAAAAGTTGATGGCTCCTGAGCAGAAAGATGCCCAGGCTATCAAGAAGAAGATGGAGCTTATTAACAAGAAAATCCAGGAGCTAAGCACAGAGATGTACAAGAAGGTTGCAGAAGAGCAGGCAAAGAAGCAGGGAGCAGCAGGAGGAGCAGGAGCTAATTTTAGCGGCGGAGCAACTCCTGAGACAGGGTCTGATGAAGGGCCAAGCGAAGGCCCAAGCTCTGCAGGCGACAATGTTGTTGACGCAGAGTTTGAAGAAGTCAAGGATGAGGATAAGGATAACAAAAAAGGCGAGAAGAAATAAGCTAGACCAGCTTAACCTCAACGGGTGCGTTTAAAGTCTTTCGTAGCGCGCTCGCATCGCTGAACAAACCAAGTGTTTTTACGAGGGTTTTTCCATCGCGTTTACACAAACAAGGCTCGCAAGGCGCTACTTTTTAAACGCACCCTAACCTCAACGTAACATTTATATAATCCATTAGCCAGTAATCCCTGGTTGGGTGGTTGAGCATTAACCTTGATGAGCAGCTAATACAGAGGTATATTAACCATAGAAGAGCTTATTCCAATAACCAGAAAAACCTTGAGGAATCGCTTGAGAAGTTCTGGGCTTCTTTGGAAAGCCGTTTCAAGGCTTACCCTAATGCAAAAAGGTTCTTGATGGATCAGAAGGACATGTGGCATAAGAATAGGCTCCTAAGCCTTAAGCAGATGGGATTGGAAAAGACTGAGTATGAATGCGCAACACTTTTTCTTGAGCTGCTAACACCGAACAATGATAAGCAGAAGGCATTAAAAAGGGTTCTTAAGGAGTGGTATGAGCAGACTACGATAATACTTGGAGCAGTATCCAGGATAAAGGTTGCTGAGGATGGAGGTGTAAGAAATAATAGCTATCCTGTGGGAGTTGTTTCTGGCGATGGCCAGCTTCTTGAATTCAGCCTGTCAGCTGAGAAAACCAGAGAGGCTTACAAGATTGTTCAATCAGACAAGGAATTCATTACTTATTATCGGAGAAAGGCAGAGGCTTATTGGTGCTTGCAATCAGGGCTCTGGCCTTACACTTACAATCCTGCTGAGCTCCAGAAGAATGAGAATCTCATGGGAAGCCCTTGCGAGGTTTTCTACACAGGAGTGTCTGACTTCCTGCTCAGCATGACAGAAACCTTGAAGAACACAGAGATTGTGCTTATGCATCATGGAGAGAACTGGTTCTGCTAATTAACCAAAACCTCGTGCGCTTGGTTTATAAAAAAATAATTATTGTTTTTGCTCACAAGCTAATGCGCGCGAAAAAAGAGCCCTTGAGAATACGTTATTTTTCATAAATTCAAGCTATTCAGCATTACCATAGCCAATGATTGCATCTATGTAGATTGCCTCTTGCCCAAGATTCTTAATCTTTATAGTGTCAATCCGCGACTGAGGTGCTCCAGGAATTTCAAACCCTCCAGGAACAGCTCCTGGAATGATTTCTCTCCAAACATACTTCACTCCCTGCACGTCCTGGCCATAAATAAGAGGGTATTCTGGATCTGTGCTTAGGATAGGCACCCAGGCTGCTAATGAATAATTCGCTTCTTCCTTCACCACAACCCTACCGTCAGTGTACCAACTTATTGGCTGGAAAGGCTTTTCCATCTTTATTGTCAGCTCCCCATCCGGCATTATCTCAGCATAGTTGTTATCAGGCTCGCCAAGAGCATTATCAGGGTTAACAACATAATCTGTGCCTGGCTGAACAATCTCTTTGGCATAAAACATTCCTTCCTGATTCTCTATAAGCTTGGCTTCGTTAGGGCTAATTTTCAATGGCTTGCTAATCTTCTGCTGCTCTCTCATAGAGTTAATTTTTGCTTCCAAGCTGCTAGCTCCATATAACGGCGTGTTACTTAATAGGTATATTAAAGAAAAGCTAATAACCTTGCTGATTACCACACTTTCACCTCAGAATATTAGGTAATGTGGCTATGTATTTAAATCTAATCGTAACATTTAAAATTAGCAGTATAGAACTACCCGAACAATGGCAGAGAAGGACTATTACAAAATCCTTGGCGTAAGCAAGAACGCAACCAAGGAAGAAATCAAGAAAGCCTATAAGAAGCTTGCAAAGCAATACCATCCTGACCTTAACAAAAGTGCGGATGCTACTGAGAAGTTCAAGGAGATTAACGAGGCTGCTTCTGTCCTGGGCGATGATGATAAGAGAAAGCAATACGACCAGTTCGGAGCAGAT
>DATEYH010000061.1:0-21568 GCA_035256305.1 Candidatus Nanoarchaeia archaeon | reverse complement strand
ATTTTTTTAAATCAGGAGAAATAAAAAATGTCGAAGAAAGCTTTGAGCCATGAACTGATTCCTGAGCATGATAAGCTCTCTGAGAAGGAGGCTGCTGCTCTTATGAAGAAGTACAACCTTACTATCAGGGAAATACCCAAGATTCTAGTCACAGACCCTGCGATTGCTCACCTTGACCCTAAAGAGGGGGATATCATTGTTGTCAAGAGGAACAGCCGCACTGCTGGCGACATAGTATATTATAGAGGAGTGGTTAAGGAGTAACTCAAAAATGGTTGGCATGAAAAAATCCTATGTTTTGCTGAGGAAGTATTTTGAGGAGAACAGCCTGGTGAAGGCTGATATCGAATCATTTAATGATTTTATTGACAAGGAGCTTCAGCTTATCATAGAGGAGAACAGGGAGATTGAACCCACTATCATCCCCCCTAATGTTGACGAGTTCAAGATTCGGCTGGACAATGTGTGGGTGACCAAGCCTGAAATAACAGAAGCAGACGGCTCCAAGAGGAGCATTTATCCGATGGAGGCCAGGCTGAGGAAATTATCTTATTCTGCGCCAATGTTCCTCGAAGTCAGCGCCCATATAAATGGCGTCCAGAGGGAGAGCTTCACCACCCAGATTGCCAACATCCCTATCATGCTCAAGTCCAAGTACTGCCACCTGAACGGGCTTAGCAAGGAAGAATTAATCAAGCACAATGAGGATCCTGATGATCCTGGCGGCTATTTTATTATTAATGGAACAGAAAAGGCAGTGGTTAATATCGAGGACTTGGCTTCCAACAGGTTCATGGTTGAGAAGGAAAAAACAGGAGTGAGCGAGTATGTTGGAAAGCTTTTCTCAGAGCGAGGCTCTTACAAGATCCCTCACCAGTTCGAAAAACTGAAGGATGGGTTATTCTACATCACCTTCACAAGGGTGAAGAGAGTCCCTATTATTGTGATAATAAAAGCCCTCGGCCTGGTTAAGGACGAGGAAATCATGAGGTTCATTGGCTTGGAAGAGGACGCAGAAGTGCTAATCAACCTTTACGAGTTCGTTGACATCAAGAACACAGAGGACGCTATTGATTACATTGCCAAGAAGATAGGAATAACCCAGGCAAGGGAGATAAGGATCCAGAGAATGCAGGAAATCCTCGACAAGTATTTGCTGCCGCATGTCGGAGTTAATCGCGAGGACAGGCTCTGGAAGGCATACAATCTGTGCAAAATGTTCAAGAAGATGATTCTCACAGTTCGCGAGGAAGGAGAGGATGACAAGGACCATTACATGAACAAGCGCCTGAAGATGAGCGGCGACCTGCTCGGAGACCTGTTCAGGGTCAACCTCAAAGTGCTTATCGGCGACTTGCTCTACAACTTCCAGAGGATTGTTAAGAGAGGCAAGTTCCCGAGCATCAAAGTCATAATCAGGGAGAAGCTCCTGACCCAGAGGATTTATTCAAGCATGGCAACAGGCAACTGGGTAGGAGGAAGAAAGGGAGTGAGCCAGAGGATTGAGAGGCTTAACTTCCTGCAGACGCAATCACATCTCCAGAGAGTTGTCAGCCCATTATCATCTTCACAAGAAAACTTTGAGGCAAGAAGCCTGCACGCCACTCACATGGGCAGGCTGTGCACATCTGAGACTCCTGAAGGAACCAACATCGGGCTGAGAAAGAACCTTGCACTGCTCGCAAGCATCTCGCACGAGACTCCTGAGGAAGAAATCATCCCAATCCTTGTGAAGAACGGTTTGGAATTGGAGAAGACAGCAACAGTTGCTTCCAAGAAGAAGAAATAAGCCATGCCGGCGAGGCGTAACGAAAATGAGTGAGGCATTCCTTAACAGCAAGTTCATTGGAAAAGTGAATAATGGCAAGGATTTTGTGGCCCAGCTAATAGCCTTGAGGCGCGCTAACAAAATCCCTTTTAGCGTGAGCTTCTTTTACTCTGAGAAGACAGACCAGGTCTATATTGAGAGCGGCAGCGGCAGGTGCATCAGGCCACTGCTCGTGGTGAAGAACGGCAAGTCCTCGCTAACAGATGCCCATATCGAGAAGCTTGAGAAGAACGAGCTCAAATGGTCTGACCTGGTGCTGCAGGGAGTTATTGAATACCTTGACAGCATGGAGGAAGAGAACGCTGTTGTATCATTAAAAGAAGAGAACCTCATTCCTGAAGACACCCACTTGGACATAAGTCCGGTTGATATCTTCGGAGTCACTGCCAGCGTCGTGCCTTTTGGAAACTACAATATGGGAGTAAGGCTAACTCAGGGAGCCAAGAACCAGAAGCAGGGCGTAGGATTTTATGCTGCAAACTTCTTTGCCAGAATGGACATGGATGTCAATCTTTTGCATTACCCGCAAAAGCCAGTCGTCTCGACCATTGGCAACGACATCCTGGAGCAGGACAAGCACCCGTGCGGCCAGAACATTGTAGTAGCAATAATGTCCTACAAGGGTTATAACATGGAAGACGCAATAGTGATCAACCAGGGAAGCATTGACAGGGGCTTTGGGAGAAGCAGCTATTACAGGCCTGTGGTCACCGAGGAATTAAGGTACTCTGGCGGGCTTAGCGACGAGGTATGCATACCTGACAAGGATGTCAAGGGTTACAGGACAGAGCATGATTACAGGTTCCTTGAACCAGACGGGATCATCTATCCAGAGGCAGTTGTCGAGGAAGGAGATGCGATTATCGGAAAGACAAGCCCTCCAAGATTCCTGAGCAGCCTTGAGGAATACAACCTGGCAACCACTTCCAGGAGAGAGTCAAGCAACGCGCTCAAGCACGGAGAAAGGGGCATAGTTGATTTTGTCATGATAACTGAGAGCGAGGAAGGAAACAAGCTCGTCGAGGTAAGGCTAAGAGACCAGAGGATTCCTGAGATAGGGGACAAGTTCACCTCGAGACACGGGCAGAAAGGAGTGATAAGCCTCATAATCCCAGAAGCAGATGTTCCTTTCACAGCATCAGGCATAAAGCCTGACATCATATTCAGCCCTCACGGCATTCCAAGCAGGATGACAGTAAGCCACCTGATAGAATTGCTGGGAGGCAAGATTGGAGCCCTTAGCGGAAGATACATTGACGGAACAACATTTGAAGGAGAGAAAGAAGCAGACTTAAGAGCAGAGCTCCTCAAGGCAGGCTTCAGAGAGAACGGGACAGAGACCATGTACAACGGAGTTACAGGAGAGCATTACAATGCAAAGATATTCGTAGGCAATATGTACTATCTCAAACTAAAGCACATGGTTGCCAACAAGATACACAGCAGAGCCAGAGGACCAATACAGCTCCTAACCAGGCAGCCGACAGAGGGAAGGGCCAAGGAAGGAGGATTAAGGCTTGGAGAGATGGAGAAGGATACCTTTGTTGCTCACGGCGCAAGCCTGTTGCTCAAGGAGAGGTTTGACAGCGACAGGACAGAAGTGCCTGTATGCGAGAACTGCGGATTAATAGCTGTTTATGATGCAAGGAAGAACAGCTACTACTGCCCTATCGACGGAGAGAATGTTGAGATAAGCAACATCGAGATGAGCTATGCCTTCAAGCTCATACTTGACGAGTTCAAGAGCCTGACAGTTTATCCCAAGCTGAGGCTAAAGAGCAAATATTAAAGCTCTGCCGGTGAGGCGCAAATAATTATCAACAGGCTAACATAAAAAATTTATGAGGTTTGGAAAAGGTAACGAAAACTTTAATCCGGTTCGGAGGATTCCGAGTGTAACGAGGATATCCTCCTTAAGTTTTTTAATCAAAAACCTTTGGTTTTTGGTATGCCAAAAATCTAAAGATTTTTGAGCATCGTTAACTCTTTTCGCAAAAAGGTTAAATGGCAGATAACTTTGTTTCAAAAAAGATTGACAAGATAGAATTCGGCTTGATGAGCCCAAAGTTCATAAAGGACATGGCATCAGCAAAAATAGTGACGCCAGAGCTTTATGACAAGGAAGGCTACCCAGTAGACGGAGGGCTCATGGATATACGCTTGGGAGTGATAGACCCTGGGCTGAAGTGCAAGACCTGCGGAAGCAAGCTCAAGGAATGCCCAGGACACTTTGGATTTATAGAACTGGCAAGGCCTGTAATCCACATCAAGTTCGTTACTGTAATCCTCGACCTTCTAAGGTCAACCTGCAGGAGCTGCGGAAGCGTGCTCATCCCTAACGAGAAGATAGGAAAAGCCAAGGAGCAGCTCGAGAAAGTAGGGCAGGAGTTCGGCATTGACGAGCAGAGAAAGATGGTCAAGCAAATAATCACCAGCCTAAAGACCATAACCAAGTGCCCGCACTGCAAGGAAAAGCAGTTCAAGATAAGCATTGAGAAGCCAACCACCTACCTTGAGGATGATAAGAGGCTTAATCCTATAGAGATCAGGAGCAGGCTTGAAAGGATAAAAAGAGAGCACCTGGCTCTTTTCGGAATAAACCCTGCCTCATGCCAGCCAGAGTGGATGGTGCTCACAGTCCTCCCAATACCGCCAGTGACCATGAGGCCAAGCATCACCCTAGAGACTGGTGAGAGGAGCGAGGACGACCTCACTCACAAGCTCGGAGACATTGTAAGAATCAACCAGCGATTATTCGAGAACATCAATGCAGGAGCCCCTGAGATCATCATCGAGGACTTATGGGACTTGTTGCAATATCACATTACTACTTTCTTTGATAATGAAGTAGCCCAGCTTCCGCCTGCAAGGCACAGGAGCGGCCAGCCATTGAAAACCCTTACTGCGCGTATCAAGAGCAAGGAAGGAAGGATAAGGCACAACCTCGCAGGTAAGAGAACTAATTTCAGCGCAAGAACAGTTATCAGTCCAGACCCGATGCTCAACATCAATGAAGTCGGAGTGCCGATGATAATGGCTATGAAGCTCACAGTGCCTGAGAGGGTGACTGAGTGGAACATTGAGTACTTGAAATCATTTGTCAAGCGCGGACCAAAGGAGTACCCTGGAGCTAACTATATCATAAGGCCTGACGGGAGAAGAAAAAAGATAACTGATGAGACCAAGGAGCAGCTGATTGAGGAACTGCAGCCAGGGTTTATCGTCGAGAGGCACCTGATGGATGGGGATATAAGCACTTTCAACAGGCAGCCAAGCCTGCACAGGATGAGCATGATGTGCCATAGGATAAGAGTGCTTCCAGGACTGACCCTGAGGCTTAACCCTGCTGTGTGCGCCCCTTACAACGCAGACTTTGACGGAGACGAGATGAACCTGCACATACCCCAGACAGAGGAAGCCCGTGCAGAGGCAGAGATACTCATGGAAGTCCAGACCCAGCTCATAAGCCCGAGGTACGGATTGAGCATTATTGGATGCAACCAGGACGCTATCACAGGCAACTATATACTCACCAAATACTCGACCCTGCCACGCGAAGAAGCAATTGACCTGCTCGTGGCAGCAGGAGCAGATGACTTGTCAAAGCTGCCTAACAAGAGCATGATTAATGGAAAAGAGATATTCTCTGTGCTATTGCCTGATGATTTCAACTTCAAAGGCTATGCAAGGCATTACAAGGAAGGAAAGGAAAAAGAAGACCCTGACATGATAGTCGAGATAAAAGAAGGGAGGCTAATCACAGGCGTGCTTGACAAGAACAACCTGGGAGAAGGCTCAGGACTCCTGCTCAGAAACCTGCACAAGCAGTACGGAGCAAACCGAATGGTCGACATCCTTGGAAAGATTTACAGGCTAGGAATAGAGGTGCTGCTGAAGCACGGATTCACAATCACGCTCTCAGACCTTGACATGAAGCCAGAAGTCAAGGAGGAAATCAAGAGGCTCATAAACGAGGCAGACGCTGACGTCAAGAAGATGATACAGGAGTATCACCAAGGCACGCTGGAGCTGCTTCCAGGACGAGACATCAGGGAGACTCTTGAGCTCAGGATCCTGGAAAGGCTGAACAAGGCTAGGAATGAGACCGGAGCAATTGTTGCGCAGAATGCTGACAAGAACGCGCACGCGCTAATCATGATACTGGCAGGAGCAAAAGGCAACCTCCTAAACCTCGCCCAGATGTCAGCCTGCGTAGGACAGCAGGCTTTGAGAGGAGGAAGAATAAGAAGAGGCTACACCGACAGGACACTATCATGCTTTAAGAAAGGAGACCTAGGAGCAGCTGCAAGAGGATTTGTAAAGAACGGCTTCAAGTCAGGGCTTGAGCCTTTTGAGCTCTTCTTCACAGCAATGACAGGAAGAGACAGCCTCATGGACACAGCACTGAGAACACCAAAATCAGGCTACCTCTACAGGAGACTGGCAAACGCCCTCCAAGACTTCAAGGTGGAGTATGACTTCACTGTCAGGGATGCTGGCAAGAAGATTGTGCAGTTCGCTTATGGCGAGGACGGCACTGACGTCAGCAAGAGCGAAGGCGGCAAGATTAATGTTGGCCACATAGTGAGGACTACATAATATGAAGCAAGAACTAAAAGAATACAAGGGAAGGATTCCGCTTAAGATACTTGAAGAGCTGGAGAACGAGCTGCCTGACAGCATTGGCAGCGCAAGGCTCAAGAAGATAATTGAGAAAGTATTCGCAGAGTACAGGAGCTCGCTTGCAGAGCCAGGAGAGAGCGTTGGCTTGGTAACAGCAGAGTCCATTGGAGAGCCAGGGACCCAGATGACCCTTAACACTTTCCACTTCGCAGGAGTTAGCGAGATGAACGTCACAACAGGGCTGCCAAGACTGATTGAGATTCTTGACGCAAGAAGTGAAATCAGCACCAAGATGATGGAGATATACCTGAAAAAGCCTTATTCAGAAGGCAAGGACATAAGGAGCCTGGCAGAGGGCCTGAAAGAGACCAAGTTCAAGGAGTACATCAAGTCCATAAGCATAAATGTTGCTGAGACCAAGATGAGGATTGAGCTTGATGAAAAGAAGCTCAAGGACAGGCACCTGAACGCTGCAAAGATTGCCAAAATCATAGACAAGGGCTTGAAAGGATTTGACTTAAAGCTTGATAAGGATGAGAGCATCAGGATAAAAGCCTCTGGCGACGATGCCCTTAACATGATTTACAGGCTGAAGGAAAAAATAAAAGATGTTTATGTTAATGGAATAAAAGGAGTAAGCCAGGTGCTTCCTGTAAAGAGAGGAGAGGAATACGTTATCGTGACCGCAGGAAGCAATCTCAAGGAAGTGCTCAAGCTGGACTTTGTTGATGCTGAGAGAACTTCTACTAACAGCATCATTGAGGTTGAAAAGATTTTTGGGATAGAAGCAGCAAGAGAGGCTATAATCAGGGAGATGAAAAAAGTCCTCAAAGACCAGGGAATAAACATTGACATTAGGCACATACTGCTGGTTGCAGACGCAATGACCATGTCAGGCAAAGTGCTCGGAGTGAGCAGGTATGGCATTGTGAAAGAAAAGCCTAGCGTGCTTGCCAGAGCCTCATTCGAGACTCCAATAACCCATATCATCAATGCGAGCATGGTCGGAGAAGTTGACCCCCTGAACTCAGTGATTGAGAACGTCATGATAAACCAGCCAGTACCAATAGGCACAGGCCTTCCAGGCTTGGTGACCAAGATAAAAGGGGATGGCGGAAAAAAGAGCAAAGAGAGCAAAGAGAGCAAGGAGTGAATAATTTAACAAGTGATGAGACATGAGCGTTGAAGAAATAAAAAAGATGCTTAAGAGCACAAACCTGATAATAGGAGCAGACAGAACCCTGAAAGCCCTTAGGAACAACGAGCTGACCAAGATATTCCTGGCCAGCAATGCCCCTGAAATACTGACAAGGGACATAGAGCATTACGCCTCGCTCGTCAAGGTAGATGTGGAAAAACTGGAAATACCTAATGATGAGCTGGGAGTGGTGTGCAAGAAGCCCTTTTTAATAACATGCATAGGCATGAAAAAGGTGGTTGAGAAGAAAAAATATTAAAAGATATTAGGAGGCTTGGAGAGCAAAAATTATTTTCTCTGATTCTCAAGATGACAACGCAAAAAATAACCTTTGACACAAACATAATCAAGTGCATGAGCCTATTTGAGAGCATGACGCATGCCAAGCTCAAGGACTGTTTCTTTGACAGGGAGAAGCTCGTCTTCCTTGTTGAGCAGGGAGAGATGGGAAAAGCCCTTGGCAGGAACAAGGAGCACGTCATGAAGCTCGAGAAGATGCTTAACAGGAAGGTCAAGATAGTTGAGTTCAACCCTGCAAGGCTCCAGTTCATAACCAATTACCTGGCCCCGCTGAAAATACTTGGCATACAAGAAGAAGAGGACATAGTCACAGTCACAGGGGCAGACACAAAAACAAAAGGTTTAATAATAGGAATAAAAGCCCAGAACCTGCGCAACCTTGAAAAGATAGTGAGCAAGTACTTTCAGATAAAAGAGATAAAGGTTGTTTAGATTTATAATTCAAACAAAGGAGAAAACATTAAAAATGGCAAAGAAGAGCAACGGGCTAAACTCGGCTAAGAGGCTTAAGATAAGAAGGAAGAAGAGTAGGTGGCATAATAAATGGTTTACTAGGAAAGCCAAGCACCTAAAGGAGAAGGCAGACCCGCTAGGAGGAGCAAGCCAAGGCTCAGGCATAGTCTTGGAAAAGGTGCAGCTTGAGGCAAAGCAGCCTAACTCTGCCATGAGGAAGTGCGTGAGGGTTCAGCTGATAAAGAACGGCAAGCAGGTAACTGCTTTCTGCCCAGGAGACGGAGCAACCAAGCTGATAGACGAGCACGATGAAGTAATGATTGAGTGCATCGGCGGAACCATGGGCAGGTCAAAGGGAGACATCCCTGGAGTGAGATGGCAGGTCATAAAGGTTAATGACCAGAGCCTGAATGCTCTTCTTAAAGGTAAGATTGAGAAGGCTCGAAAATAAACTTCTTTTTTGTTCTACATGGAGCAGGACTTAACGAAGTTAATGTCCTGCACTAATAGCTTTGTTAACTATCAAAAGCAGAGCTTTTGGAGTTACAAAACCTTTGGTTTTGTTAACTTTTCTTAAAAGTTAATAGAGAAGGCAAGGAAGTAAACTCTTAATTTTTTCTTTAATCGAAATTTATTTATATACCTAATGTTCTTGTAGATTGCATGTTCGAGTCTCTTATGGGTTCACAAGTATTCACCTGGATTATCATACCGCTACTCATCATTCTTGCGCGCATAGTCGATGTGTCAATAGGCACTATAAGGATAATATATGTTGCCAAGGGCATGAAGTTCATCTCTCCTATTCTGGGCTTCTTTGAAGTGCTCATATGGCTGATGGCAATAACCCAGATAATGAATAACCTTACCCACTGGTTTTACTATGTTGCCTACGCGTTTGGTTTTGCCCTAGGAACCTTTGTTGGCATAATTTTAGAGGAAAAGATTTCTGTCGGGCATTCCATGGTAAGGATTATAACCAGGAAAGACCCTTCCCAACTCATAGACTACCTAAAGTCTGAGAAGTGCAAGGTCACTATAATTGATGCCAAGAATGCCTTTGGCAGCCAGGCAAATGTGTTGTTCACAATTGTTAAGAGAAAAAAGATTCCCGGGGTCATAGTTGCTATCAAGAACTTCAACCCCAAGGCCTTCTATTCTATTGAGGATGTGAAGTATGTCAAGGACGAGATTGCTGAGCCAGTGCCGAACACGCCTAATATTTCTAAGAGCAAGGTTTTCAGATTCTCAAAGATGTTTCAGAAAAAGGGCAAATAACAAATAAGTAAATAATTTTAATAAATTCCATTCTATTGCCTTAACTGTACTCTGAGGTGTAATTGCTAAGGGCGGCTTAGACAAAAAGTTTATATAACATGATTCAACACCCTCAATCATTATGAAAAAGATACATCACCATTTTTCAAAAATTGCCCACAAGTACAGAGATTTAAGAACCACCGACTTAGAGCCAATTCTTTTTATAAAAAAGAAATTACAGAAATATCCCGAACTAGTCGCAGCAGATGTTGGTTGTGGGGCTGGAAGATACGATTTAAAATTGTTTCAACATCTTGGTAAAAAATTATTTCTTTATTGTATTGATGCAAATAAAGAAATGCTAAAACACTTAACAGATTTCTTAGTAAAACATGAAATTAAAGATTTTAAGACAATAAAATCATTTGCAAGGAAAATCCCCCTTAAAGATAATTCCTTAGATTGTATATTGGCCTTTAATGCGATTCATCATTTCAAAATCTTACAATTCCTTAAAGAATCCTCACGTCTTCTAAAAGATGGAGGATATTTATTCATTCACACTCGATTAAGAAGCCAGAATCGCAGAAATATTTGGGGAGAATACTTTCCTCTTTTTAATGAAAAAGAAACGAGGCTTTATGAAATAAATGAATTAAAAAGTTTGTTAAGAAAAACCCCTGAAATAAAAATTGAATCTATAGAATATTTCAAATATGCTCGATTTGCTCCCCTAGATTGGCTTATAGAACAGGCACAAAACCACCACTATTCGACATTTTATTTATATACTAAAAAAGAATTTGAACACTCTCTGGAAAAATTTAAACAAAATATTCAACAGGAGTTTAAAGATTCGAACAAGATCAATTGGCTTGATGAAAATATTCTATTAGTTGCCCAAAAACAGACAAATTAAGAAGCCGCCCGCAGCAACTCTCGTTCGTTTCGCTCGCTTTGGGCGTTGTACTATCGGGCTTCACCCTCACCAAGCCTAACAACGATAGTTTTAGCTATTTCATCATCTTGGAGGTGGTGCTGGTTTGCTTGAAGAGCACGCTCTCCTTCACCCACAAGTCCTTGAAGATTTTCTCATAAGCAGTTGCCACCCTATAGAGGTGGTTGAAGTATTCCATGGATTTTTTCAGCTCAGCATCTTGAGTTAGGGAAGGCAGTGATTTTTGTATTAGCTCGGCAAGCTCTTTGAAATGCCTGTTGAGCTCTCTTAGCTCTTCTTCTTCAAGCCTTAGTATGCTCTTCTCATCCTGCTCTTCTAGCGCAACATCTCTTCTAATAGCCTTCCAATCCCTGTGAGCAAGGTCTTTTTCGAGCTTGGTTATTAGCTCTGCCTCTTCGTTCTCAAAGTAAACCTCTTTTTGCTCTTCCTGCTCTATTGATAGGACAATCTTTTTGAGCTTTCCAGAAATATTATTGTTCAGCTCCTGGGCAAGCTGCGCATTGTTAGGGATTATGTCATCAAGGTGCAATATGATGCTATCCATTGAGATGATGATGGTTTTGAGCTCGTGCTCTTTCTTGATGAACTGGTTCTCCAGGTCTACGAACTCATTCAGGTCACTTATTACTTTCTTGGCATGGAACTCCCACTCGTATTTTTGCGCCACTTCCCACATTATGTTGAAATGGTTATATAAATATTACGCTAAGAATAATGTATTAAAAGCAAAACCGAAAAATAAAATCAAAATAATTTATTCCTAGTTCTTCTTTCTCACGCTACCGCTTGAAGATGAAGAGCGGCTAGGACTATAGCTCCTGCTCACTGAGCTTGAACTCCTGCTTGATGAGCTTGGCCTGTAGCTTGATTTTGAAGTCGAGCTTCTGACAGAAGGCGCCTTGTATGTCGGCGCCCTGATTGTGCTCGGGCTTCTGATATTGCTGGACCTCGGCATCTGAATAATCGATCCTGCTCTAGGAGCGATGCTGTAGCTGCTGTTATCTCTTATTATTGACCGCTCTTTAGGCATATAATTTTCATTCGGCAGGATGATTCTCCTCTCAGGATTGCTCTGGAGACGCTCGTATTCCCTTTGTATGCTCGGAGGCCTTATTAAGCGCTGCTCCAACGAAGGATTGGCTGACGATTGCCTTGGTGTCTGGCCAGAGTAAAGGCTTCTTGTTTCAGAAGAATACCTGCTCTGATACTCTGGAATGTAGCTTCTCTGGCTTTCATCGTTTTTTTTCTTGATAGTTCCTTCAGATGAGCCCTTGGTTTCTCCTCTGCGCTCAACACTTCCGCTAGGAGGATTGCCGCGTATAGTTGTTCCCTGGCTTCCACTTCCAGGGCTTATCATTCCTGTAGGTAAGGGTGATATCGTGCTCGGATCAATCCTTACCCTGACTTCTCTTCCTGACTCATCCCTCCTGACAACAATAGGATTCTTCACCAGGGCATTGTAGTTCTCCTTGAATATGGTCGCCCTGTTTTTTCCCAGTTGCCTTAGCTCTTGCGGGTTGAAGATTCTTGTTAAGTCCCTTCTTTGGATTGATTTTATTGCATCATCTTTCACATAATTAGCAACCATATCAGTAACTGGCAGTAGGCCTCCCTCAGCCGGCCTTTGCAATTGGGCTTTCCTTATCCGGTCCATTACGTCCCTGTACTTGCCAGGGTAATCAGTTGGATCTGCGTAGTGATGCCATCCTCCCCAGTAATTCCAATAAGGGTTATGCCAGGACCAGCCTGAATTCCAACCCCAATTCCAGCCCCAGCCCCAACTTCCTCCCCAGCTCCACCAGGTGTCAAATGCTCCCCAGCCCCACGGGTCAAACCACCCCCAGTTCCAGGTGTCATTCCAGGTAGGGTGTGGGTCCATCCAGTTAGGCAATCCGTCCATATCCCAGTCCCATCCAGGGAAGCTTCCGAAATAAAAGTGCGGATAGTAGAAGTGCGTCAGGTGCCTTCCTGGAAAGAATACATAGTCAGCATCCCAGCAGTAATTATTAAGGTAGAGTCCTGAGTGAGATGGGTCGGTGTAGAATACTTCTTCGTTGCCTTCGAGGTCCTTGGTTATTATTAACTTAGGATTAACCTTGCCGTCAAAATCCCCCATCCCAAGGTTTTCTTTAAAATCACCCAACACTTCTATCAACGGGTATTGCTCAGGACTATTTATCCTGTACCTGACCTCATCAATCACATCCCTATTGCTCCTGTCATAACTTTCATGAACCTGCACCCACATCTGCTCTCCCTGATCGTTCTTCTTGTCAAAGAGCCCTAGCATGAAGTCAAGGTCCTTGTCTTGGTCATAGTCTCCTTTCACAACCTGACCCACTAGGATGTCGTCCTTGTCAGAGCCAGGATAATAGTACTTGGTTGTCTGGCCGTCTGCTCTTCTTGCAGCTCCGAGCATCAACCCTCCTGCTATTATGGCTCCTCCTGCAAGCTTCACCCACTTATTCTTCAAGAAACTCCTTGTTCTTTGCATCAGAGATAGTTTTGATATTTCTTCATCGGGTTTTTCATCTAGAACCAGCTTTTCTTCCAGCATGCTCCCACCTCAGCTTTTTTTAGCGCTAAAAAGCAAAATAGCCTAACTATATGATAATGTAATACCTTTAAGTATTTATATTTTTGTAACCCCTGGGGAGTTACTTTGATAGAATGCCTGTTTGTCGACGAGAGTCACTTCAAACCAAGCCTTTTCCTGGTGTCATCAATTAGCCTCTCAAAAGCAGCATCAGCAGCCTTTTTCAAGCCAAGCTGGTAAGCCTCAGTGTCCTTCCTTATCTGCGCAATCCTCTTATCCAAGGCAGCCTTGTCAGTATCAGCCTGTTTAGCCTCTTCCTCGCTGAGTTCCTTGTCAGCATACTTATCATTCCAAGCCTTTTGCAACTCTGCTATGTCGCTGTTCATCAAATCATTTGTTTCCTTGACAACAGAGTTATAATCCCTCTTGCTCTTAGGCTCCTTGAAAACATTGTTCAGGAAAATGCTGTAAGCAGTATCCCTTGCCTTGGGATAAGCTGCAGAATCAAGGATGCTTGCAGCCAAAAGCCTGTCAATGGATTCATTAAACTTCTTGTTCTGGTACAAACTCAGGCCGTAATGATAAGCAACTTTCGGATCTTTCTGGTCAAGCTTTGAGAAAGCATCTGCAGCACCAGAATAATTCTTCTGATTATACAACTTAATTGCGCTCTCAAGAGGGCGCTGCACAGGCGCAGGCTTAGCCTTTGGCTTGGCAGCAAGCTCCTTGTCAAAAGCCTCCTTGAGCGTTTTGGCTCTTTTCAAATAATCTCCTTCAAGAGAGTTATTGTTAGCGATTTCATAAGCCTTGTTAGCGTACTCTGCTCCCTTTTGTATGTCCTTCTTTGTGGGATGCGAATAATAAGAGACCGAAAGAGCGATGTACATATCTACCTGCCAGTTAAGTTCCAGGTCTGCGTAGGCTAAAGCTTTGTTAGCATTTTCAATTGCCTTGTCAAAATCATGTTTTGGGTTATAATATAATCCCGCCAAAGAACCATAAGCATGCTTCCTTTCCTTGGAATTCGGCCACTTACTGACAAAAGCCTCAAACAGCCTTATCTTCTCATCAACACTCTGAGTATTAAACGCCTGCAGATACTCCTTCTCATCCGGTGTCTGCTGATGTTCTTCCTGCTCCTGCGCATAATTATTTCCATAAGAATAATCATACTCCACAATCGCTTCAAGAGCCTCGCTTTTATTAGGATAATAAGCTTTACTAGCCTCTAACCCACTAAACCCAGATAATATTATCCCGCCACCAACAATTAAATTCACAAGAGTCTTTTTCATGATTCTACCTTAGGTTTTGTCTAAAAAACCTTTTGGTTTTTAAAGCTTTTTAATCCTCGCAACAAAGAAGCCCTCGCTGTCATTGTCCTGTGGCCAGATTCTCAGGCACTTAGCAACTTCAGGATTATACTTTTCGCCATTAAACTCAAGAATTGCAGGGCTCCTCTTAATGTCAAGCTTAATCTCCTCAGCCCTTGCGTTCTTGTAATTATCAAGCAGCCAACTCACAATACCTTCATCCTCTTCTGGCTCCATTGTACAGGTTGAATAAACCATTACTCCGCCTGGCTTTAGTGCTTCAAAGCCGCTAGCAACTAACTGCTTCTGATCTGCCGCCATCTTCCTAACCAGGTCAGGGCTCCACATGGTTAATGTTCTTAAAGAGCGCCTAATAGTTCCTGTTCCTGAGCAAGGAGCATCAACCAATACCTTGTCAAACCTCAGGCTAGCCTTCCTGAACCTGTGGCCAAGCATCTGGGTGATTAAAACATTGCTCACACCCATTCTTTGCAAGTTAATACCCAAAGCCTTCAGCCTGTCGCCTTTGGTGTCGTTTGATATCAGAAGCCCCTTATTTTCCATCATTGCAGCAATCTGGCTAGCCTTGCTTCCAGGAGCACTGCACATGTCAAGAACAAGCTCTCCAGGCTTTGGCTCAAGCACAACAGGAGGGATCATGCTCGCAGCATCCTGCACATATATATAACCTAGCTGGTGCTCCAAGGTGTTGCCAATATCATAGCGCTTTTCCTCAGCAATTTCTGCCTTGTAATCAATCCAGAAGCCTTCCCTGCACCAGGCTACCTGAGCAAGAGACCAGTTCTTTCCTAATCGCTTCACAAGCTCATTAACGCCAATCTTCAAAGTGTTCACGCGAATGCTCTTGCGAATATAAGAAGTAGAGTACTTGATGAACTCATCATACCTGCTACCGAGCAGTTGCTTATAATGCTCTGCAAACTTCTCCTTAACCTCGAACTTGCTACTGTCAGGGATTGTTTCTAGGGTCTCATCTGCCATAATCACAAGAAAGAATCCATCATTTTAAATGGTTTTCTAAAATGAGACAAAGATGTACACAGAATGTTTCGCTAGTTCAAAAAAGGAATAAACTTAACTACATCATCTAAATTATTTGTAATTCCAGCGATTGCTTTATCCGCCGAATCTTTTACTCCCCCAGCAATTGATCCAACAGAATCCGTAATTTTATTAATACACCTTTTTTGCTCCATATCACACTTATCAAAGCTACTCTTACATGATTTTAATGCATAGGTAGAACCGTCACAACACTCGTAAGGACACGCTTTTTTTACACGCTCGAAATTTATACAAGATTCGTAATATTCGCACCTATCATTAATGAATCTGCAATTTATATCCGTCCCGAGACCTATACACTCACCCTGATCACTACAGGCTTGATTTTGTTTGCATTGAACATCGGCAGGACAGGTTCTACAATTTTCACCAGATTCCACTAGTCCATTCCCACATTTAACACATTGATTATTAACACAGTTTGCGCTTGAATCAGCACAGACTTTCACATTATAATCTAAATCTTCAACACAGCACGCATAGGGACAACTCGGTTTTAAAATTGAATAACCCGTAGTCTTACAACCTAACATGAAGAAACTAATAATTAATAAAATCAACATAATCAGATAAGTCTTTACGACTACCATGGTGGGGTGTAGGAAGTGAACTTTTGAATATAAATCTTTCCATGATGCAATTTTGAGAATGACTTTGCCAGGAACGAGCCGGAAGTATGATGCGGAGTGCCGAACTGAAAGTTTTATATACGTTAAGCTTTTCCTGTTTTTTATGAAAGTTAAAGATCTTAGATTAGAGGATGTCTGCAAGATATTGGAATTATATAAGGAATGCGGGGGATGTGTTCCTTATCATATTACTCCTCAGCTCATTCTAGAAGATTTAAAGAAATCAGTCAAAGATGATATGACCCGCTTCATTATTGAAGATGGTTATCGCATTGGTTCAAAATGGACAGGACATTCAAAATTAGCGTTTGAAATAAAACCCGACCAATCTATTCAACCCATCTTTAAAACCAACCTAGATCGGAGCATTCCTTATGAAAAGAAGCTGGAACCGATAGCTGAGGCTAGCGCGAAGCAATTCTCAAAAAAAGTAACTGAATATCTGAATCAAAAAAGTTCGGCGCCCGAGTAAGATTTCACCTAACCGTGTTAGGTGACCGAACCCTCGAAACGAGCCCCACAAAAGCGAGAGCTTTTGAGCATTGGCGAGCTTCAGAGCTTGCGAGGACGAGCCCGACCGTAGTTGGGTGAAGAGTATGACGCAGGTGGGTGAGCCGATATATTTATAAAGTTTTAGACTATTCTTTAATGGTAACAAGTTATTGGGGGTTTGAGAAAATGAGTTTAGACGAGTTTTTTGAGGTTACGGAAGAGGGCAGAATTACTTTTATTGAAAAGAATATTCTTGGAAAATTACCTGAAGATATAAGGGAATCCGTTAAACCAAGAGTGTTAAAGATTGTAAATGATTATGTTGGAAGAGACGGAGATGCACTTTCTGTCCTTGCTTATGCAGCCGAAAGAGGAAGATTTGAAGAATTTGCGAAAAAACTAGAAGAAAATTATAAAGAAAATCTATGCTATGTTCATCCAGAAGCAAGAAGAATTCTAGAATTAGGCGGAGCCTTCAGAACCGAACAGTTTATCTTAGACTGCTATAAAGAGATGGACATCAAACCCCAACAAAAATGAGGATTTAGGCTCACCCACCTAGTAATATTGAAACTAACTCTTTATATAAGAAAAACTGTGTTTTTTCACCAATCCAACCTAGGATTAGAATAATCAATCTTCTTGTCCTTGAGCTCTGGCAATAGCTCGAATGCTCCGAAGTGCTCGATGTCTTTAAGCTTTATGTTCTTTGAGCTGAACATTAATTGGCCAAAATAAGTCACTTCCTTGTCTGTGAGCAGGGAGATGAAGATTACTGGGCTGAAGCTGTTGTACCTGTGCTTGAACTCGTGATTGCTGGCAAGGAAGTCGTAAAGCTCCTTGATTGCTGTCTTGTGCATGTCCACCTTTATTCTTTTGTAGACATCGCTGTAAAGCACATCCCTTAACTCCTTGAAAAGCTCGTATTCTTTTCCTTCTGAGAATGACACTGCTCCTTTTGAGTTGCTCTCCTTTATAAGGCTAGCAACGCAGGCGTCTCTTCTCTCTTTAGTTTCCTTGCCAAGATAAGTGTTTATCTTTTCCATTAGCTTTGCGTATTTATCAACTGGGAAATGGCCGCACCTGTTAGAATCACTATAATCACCAAATGTGTATGCTATCTTGTCAGCCAGCATTACCACGCCGTACTCAGCAGGTTTTTTCATGCTCAGCTTGAGCTCTCCGCTTCCGCGCGCATGATAAAGGATTCCTTCAAGAGTCTCATAGCAAAGATTCAATCCTCTGCCTCTGTTCTCGATCTCCTGAGCCAGGACTACTCCGTAAGTGGCGTGCTTGAATGGGCTGGCAGAGTTACTCAACTCTGTGAGCATTCTCTCTCCAAGATGGCCAAAGGGTGCGTGTCCTATGTCATGGCCTCGAGCAATAGCCTCTGCAAGCTCAGTGTTAAGCCCAAGAGCCCTGGATACCTTTCTAGAAATAGCCCAAACCTCATCTGTGTGGGTGCTCCTAGTTCTTATGTGAGGATGCTCTGGCAGGGAGAAAGCCTGGGTTTTTTCAGAAAGCCTCCTGTAAGCCTTGCTCTCAACTATCCTTTCGCAATCAACTGCAAATAGGTTAGCATTACCATTAGCATCTTCCTTTTTCCTTCTTCCTCTTGATTCCTTCTCGTCAAAAGCCTTTAGCACTTCTCACCCTCCAACGCTATTTTAGTTTTCACTAGCGCGTAGAGTTATATAAAGCTTTTGGTAGCAAAGCTTTTCAGCTTTCCGAAAAGTATAAATACAGGCATTTCATATAAAAACTGCATGGTCGCAGAGCCAGTAACACTCAGAGAATTATTTGAATTGCTTGGAAAGAGACTTCTAGAAGAATGTAACAGAAAGTTCGCATGGGATTTCGCTTCAATGCAACATTTAGAGCCTTTTGTTCAAAGGAGCATTGAAATAAATCCTAGAACGCACGAGGACACCATCGAAATAGATGTTATGAGAGCTAAAAGAAGAATTTTTGGTAAGAAGAAGATTGTTGAAACGGTTTTGCTTATTATCGAGTATAATCCTTTTCATTCATTGTTGAGAATTGATGTTCAGCACCCGGATTTATTATCTGATGTAAGATCCATAGTTGGCCAATTCGAGAAGCAATATCCGGGACGCTTCAGCCAGATAGGCGTGAAAAAATATACATAAGAATTTTTCGCTCATGAGCCTAAGTTATTATTGTGGCGGGCTGGTAGCAAAGAATAGCAAAGCGTTGTAGTTATATTTTTTTAGCCATGTAAGGCCCTTCTTTCTTATAACCAAGCTTGCGATAGTAATCCCTGACTCCAACTCCAGAAATAATAATCATCTTTTTCTTGCCAGCCTTTTTTGCAATATCCTCAGCAGCTCTCAGCAGCTCCTTGCCAAATCCTTTGTGCTGGATTAAGCCTTTCCCTCCTATTCTAACAGCGCTTCCATAAACATGCAATTCGCGAATAAGCGCAGAATCCTTGGTTATTTCTTTCTTCAAGCTTTGAGAAGGGAACCTTAAGCGACAAAATCCGAGCAAGTAGTCATGATTAACCAGGCTGATAAAATATTCCTCGCCGCCGGAGGCCAAATAATTATTAGTTCGTAGTTCAATCTTTCCTTTTATTTCCTTTCCTTTAATCTCTCTGCACCGGATGCATCTGCACTTAACTCCTTCTTTCTCCATGAGCTCAGAAATGTATTGCCTTAAGTTAGTCCTGTCAACTCCAGCCTCTGTCATGCTCGTAGGGATGTCTCTTTGCACGCGCATAATCCTCACATATTCAGGCACATGCTTTTTGAACTCCAGGATGAGCCTTGCAGCCTCTTCTGTTGTTAATGGCTTATACTCTCCTCGCACCCACTCATCAAACAGCTTTGTGCCCTTAAGCACCATGCAGGGATAAAGCTTTAGCATGTCAGGCTTGAAGTCAGGGTTAGAAAATAATTGCTTCAAACCCTTAATCTCCTCATCATGATTGACTCCTGGCAATCCGAGCATCATGTGGTAATTAATCTTAAAGCCCAGGTCCTTAAGCACCCTTGTGGCAATTATTGATTCATTAACATTATGCCCTCGCTCAATCCTCTTAAGAGGCTCGTCATAAACGCTCTGCACTCCCAGCTCAACTCTTGTGCAGCCAAGCCTTAGCATCTCATTAGCATGCTTGAGCTTTGCATAATCAGGCCGAGTCTCAACTGTCAATCCAATGCACCTTATATTTGAGGTTTCATTATTTTTTTGCTCTTGCTCCAGGCTCAGCTTATTCTTTTTCTTGAGCAATAACAATTTTTTCTGGATGCTTATCACTCTTTTCTTGCTGCCAACCTCTCCAGGCAGCTCAAAGAACTCCTTGAACTTTACAATATCCATTTCACCAATCTTATTATAAAACAATTTTGAGAAGTCATTCATTGCTTTAAAGGCATGAATAACAAACTCTTTCTGATAACTAGCTGGAAAGCTAGGGAATGTCCCGCCCATTATGATAAGCTCGACCTTCTCAGGATTCTGGCCAAGCACAACATACTGCTCCAGTCGGTTGAATACTTGGAGGTAAGAATCATAATTGTTCCTTATCGCCCGCAGAGTTGCGGGCTCCTTGCCAGTGTAGCTCTGAGGAACTTCTCCGAAAAAGCTCTGCACCCCTCCAGGGCACATGGCGCACCTGCCATGAGGGCAGGCAATTGGCTTGGTCATGATTGCAACCACTGCAACGCCGCTAATTGTTCTTGTCGGCTTGGTATGAAGATATTTCCTAAGAAAAGCCAAATCTTCCTTGTCTGCGTGCAGAAGTATTTCTATGTCAGTAGGAATCTTCCCAAGCTTGAACTTTGAGCAAAGCCTGACCTTTTCCTTCATCAGCTTATCCTTTGCTGGCTTGCTCTTCTTGACATAATTTATTATCTCTTTGAAAAAATCCTGCATAGCTGCTGGTGATTGCACAGGGTTTAAAAAGTATATCCCCGAAGGCTAATGAAGATAATCTTTTTCAGGCGTGTTCAGCCATCTAAAGTCAGAATGCTCTCTTATTTGCATTTCATAATGCTCTTTTATGTAAGCCTGAAGCTGGTCAGGCTTTCCGCCATTCTCATGTATTATCTGATCAACAATTCCTAGTTGGGCCCTTGATATTAGGCACACAGCATATTTACTTGCGTCTTCCAATGATGGGAAAACCATTTTGCCATATGCTTCTTCTGGCTCTGTCCAGAGGGCTTTCTCGATTCCTTCAGAATTAAGGATTTCGCTGACAAAGCCGCATATGCCCTGCATATAGTAAGTCTTTGCATTATCAAGTGACTTGAACAAGGTATGCCCGTTAATATCTGCTTTTACAAGCTGAAATAGCTCCATCCCTACTCCAATTCTATTAATTGATGAGCAGGTTTAAATTCTTTTTGCATGAGCAGCAGACTTTTATTGCATAATCTTTTTAAACATCAGGATTTGCCTTGCCTTTCCATGACAAAAGATAAGATAAGCATTATCAAGGATCCTGAGCTAATAGACTCTGTTCAGAGTAATTATAGGAGCAGTGCTCATGCTTCATATATTGATAGCCTTGTAAATGGACTTTTGAAACCCTACAAAATTTACCTGCTCGGAGGAGCTGTGAGGGACCCTATAATTAACTATCTCTATGATAGAAACATTTCCACTGGTGATTTTGACTTATTGGTTGATGACTCTGAAAGAGAATTTCCAATAATAGAGATGTTCCGTGACCTTGAAGGATTAACCCTGAACAATTTCAGCTCTCCTAAGTGGAAGCCTGAGAAAGGTATAGAGATTGATGTGGTGGCTTTCTCTAATGTCACGATGATAAAGAACCTTGAAAGTGACGATGTTTCGCTTGAGACTGTGCTTAAAAGCACAGACTTCAACACAGGAGCAATAGCTTATGATATGGCAAAGCC
>DATEYH010000060.1:0-6235 GCA_035256305.1 Candidatus Nanoarchaeia archaeon | reverse complement strand
GCAGAAAAGATTAGAGGCTTTTGCTTAATCAGCAACCTCAAACCTTATCATGTTGCCGTTCTTGTCATAGGCTTGGATGTTCTCTGCAGAATAAGGCATTCTGATTATTAAGTGTATCATGCCTTTTTTTGAGAAAGAATGCAAGTCAGCCCTGCTTGGGTAATTGCTTGAGCCGGGGTGGCTGTGAACGCTGCCGACGATGCCGCTGGTCAAGGGAGGGTCGAACTTGTAAACAGTATACGAGGGATTGGCAAAATACTGCTGATAGACTAAGCCGTAAATCCTAAGAACTTTCTTCTTTGTTTTTCCCTCGAGAAATGCTATGAACTCTTTGGGAAGGGTCTGGTTGGCAAGCTCAACGATATTATCAATCACTTCCCTGTCAATTATCACTCTCTCAAAATCATACTTTTCAAGCTCGAAAAAGCGCTTGAACCAGTTAATGATTTTCTTCATAATGCTTAGGAGCCACCATGGATTAATATAGTTATTCCTTTGCATAATAGCAAAAAATAAAAAGCCTGACACTTAATTAAACAGTTATGGAGAAGTACGATACTGATGCAGGCGCTGTTGTAGTCAATTCAAAGAATGAATTCTTACTGATGTTTAAACGAAGCTATGAATATTGGGAGTTTCCAAAAGGCCACATGGAAGGGCAGGAAGATGAGCTTACAACCATGGACCGGGAGGTAAAGGAGGAGACTGGCATAAAGAATTACAAGCTTATCAAAGGCTTCAGGCACGTTATTAACTATACTTACAACAAGGAAGAGGTTATTATTCATAAAACAGCTATTATGTACCTCATAAGCACCGATGACCCTGTTGAGATTAATATTGAACATAAAGAATACAAATGGGCGGATTATCATGTTGCTTTGAAAATGCTTAAGCATGAAGACCAAAGACAAATGGTGAGGGAAGCTTACGCATATCTTAAGAAACTAAAAAAATGACTTACTATGATGCTATTTCAGAGGGTTATGAAGAGCTCCATAAGGAGGAGCAGCTAAAAAAAGTAAAACTGATTATCAGCAAGCTTGAGCTAAATCCAACAGACACCCTTCTGGATGTTGGCTGCGGCACAGGACTGTATCTTTACCTTTTCAAATGCAAGGTTACAGGAGTGGACCCTGCAAAGAAGCTCATAGCCAAGTACAAGGGTAAACACAGGATTATACTTGCCAGGGCAGAAGAACTTCCGTTCCCTAACAACAGCTTTGACATAGTTACCAGCATCACTACAATCCATAACTTTGAAGACATAGAGCAAGGCCTGCGCGAGATTAAGAGAGTCGGAAGAAGCAGGTTTGTTTTTAGCGTTCTGAAAAGAAGCTCAAAGCTAGAGCAGATAGAGCGCTTAATCAAGGAATTGTTCGGCATTGATGAAATAATAGAAGAGGACAAGGACTTAATCTTTGTTTGCCATAAAAAGATTTAAAAGATGTTCTAATTATCCTTTGCTTAATGGGCCTGTAGCTCAGCCTGGTACAACAAAAGAAAGCTCTTTTGAGTTTCCTGCGTTGCAGGAAAGAGCATCGCCTTCGCAAGGCGGGGGCCTCGGGTTCAAAACAAAATCAGAGATTTTGGTTTGCCCAAAACTCTGTTTTGATGCAAATCCCGACGGGTCCACTGGGGTTGTAGTGTAACTTGGGTCAGCAAAATCCCTGAATTTTGGGATTGCTGAGAGCAATTATCACCCGTGGTTCGGGGCCACGTGATCGGGGTTCAAATGAGTTCTTTGCGAAAGAACTCGGAGAAAGCGGGCGACATGCGCATCCTTCGGATGCTTAGTCCCCCTTCGAGAATCGTAGGAACTCCTGAAAGTCCTCGCAACCCCATTTATATTTTTAATGAAACGGAAGAAGTAGAATGATTTAGAAAAACAAAAATTATTGCCCTTGGTATATTTTAATCGCTTCTTCAACGCTCTTATTCTCAATTGTTAATGCATAGATGGCGTTGCACATCTTTATTGCTTTTTCAAGGCTTTTCTGGTGTATGTTCCTGCCTGTTGCATTGCCTGTAGCTCCTGCGTCAAGCTGGTCCTTTAGGGTTTGGAGGAATGCTTCTCCGCTTTCTGATTCTCCGCCTGCGCATATCACCTTTGTCCTGCCAGCAGCAATAATCGCTTCCTTGAAGGTTTCTTTCGGGTCCTGGCCTTGTTTCTTTGGATAATTGATTTTCACGAAGTCTGCTCCCAGGCAGAGCGCTACTCCTGTTGCTCCTGCGAGAAGGTGAGGGTCTTTCTCGTCCTTAACAGCCTTGCCCCGCGGGTATATCCAGAGCGTGGTGATTAAGCCGTTCAGGTGGGCTTCAAGGATTGCTTGAGAAGCTTTCCTGAGCATCTGGTCTTCGTACTCGCTGCCCAGGTAAATAGTGTAGCCAACTCCGAGTATCTTAAGCCCTGTCTGCCTCTTGAACTCAACAACCTGTGAGACACCAACCAAGTTCTCGCTGTAAGGCTCTTTTTGAGATTTTTTCGCAAGGTTGGTTTTTGAGTTAAGCTTTACAAGGTAAGGAATTTCTCTATAATTCATGCCGTACCTTGCTATCAGGCCGAGCTGGGTTGCAAACACGCCTATTTTCCCTTTGCTCGCAATCCTGAAGAGGTGCTCTGGGTCTGCGTCATCAAGGCTTATGCCTTCGCCATAAAAATCATTGTTAAGGTGTTCTATCCTCTGGTCGCCTGCGAAGAGCATTAGCCTGCCAGTGTGCCTTGTGATTTCCAGGTAATTCCTTATGTACTCCTTGACCATATTCCTAGGAACAGTTAAAGGAACAAGAACATCTTTAGCATGAATCATTATTCATCAACCTCCTTTTTTATGCATAATTGTGAAATAAGATAAGTGATGTGATAAGTGGTATATTAATGTTTTTATAAAGATTAAGAAAATTTATATACCCGTCTTTCCAGAATTAAGAGTTAAGCATGATTCGGAGCATTATTAATCGCGAAGACCTGTTCCCCAAGCCCTTGGTGAGTGTAAGAGCGCCTATGAGCGTACTTGGCGTTGAAGAGGTGAAAGACGGCTTGGCTGTGGTTGAATGGCACATGCCGACCAGTATCACCCCTATGAGGTATGCTATTAGTGTAAGGAGAGATGACAATATCAGGACAATGATTAGCAAGGCAGGCAATTTTGTGGTTAACTTCATGGGCCAGGAGCATAAGAGCGTAGTTTTGGCTTGTGAGAACCGAGATTGCTTGTTTGTTGACTTATTCTCTTCAGTAGGCATTTCAAAATCCGAGGCTGACATGGTTGAAAGCCCGAGGGTTAAGGAGGCTAAGGCTTTTCTTGAGTGCGAGGTTGAGCAGGAGCTTGATAGTGGAGATCACACATTATTCCTTGGCAGAGTGGTGGGGCCCAGGGTTTAATCAAAAATTTTATATATTATCTGTTTTTTTAAGTACTTGTACATTCGAAAAAAGCATAATTGGTGGTGGAAATGATGGATATTAAGACTAAGCGCGAAAGTGAGATTGAGAGCCTTGCCATGATGCTGCGCAAGAACAAGCTGGCTTCATCTGATTCAGAAGCCAGGAGAATGGCTGAGGAGATGCTTAACACCAGCAAGAAGGTTTCTGATGATTTTGCAGACCGTGAAAAAAAATATTTTGGCGAGCAAAGGAAGGATGCTGAGGTCGAGCTTGCCCACAAGCAAATCGAGCAATTAGCTTCCAACCTGGCCAGAGGTAAGCCTGATGTCAGGATTGACTTGGAAGGGATTGATGTTAACAAGCCTTTGAGAGAGCTTATCCCTGAGGATGAAGAGCCTTCCGAGACAGAAGATGAGGACGCTGTCGAGCTCAAGGAAGAGCCTGCTGAGAAAGCTCCTGATGAAGTGGTTGAGGATGAGGATTTGGAGAAGCCGGAATTAGAGGAAGAAATCCCTGAGCCTGATTCTGAGGAGGATGTTCCTGAACCTGAGGCTGAATTGGAGGTTCCTGAGCCTCCTAGAAAGAAGCCTTTTGAGGAAGCTGGGAAAGATACTGACGCATCGTCTTTTAAGGAAGCGCCTGTTGAGGAGGCCTTGGATGTTTCCCTTTCAGAAGGGCTGGACGATGAAGTGCCTTTTGAAAGGATTCGGGCGGGTGATGAAAAAGTGCCTGTTAGGAAATCAGAAGAGGAAAGAGAAGAAACTAGTGGCGAGCCAGCAGAGAAAGAGGATTCTGAGGAAGTGGCTGAGGATGAGGATTTGGAGAAGCCTGAACTGGAGGAGGAAGCTCCTGAGGCAGAGGCTGAGGAAGAGCCTTCCAAGGAGCCTAGTGAAGAAGAGCCTCAGGGTGATTCTGAAGATGATTTTTCAGTCAAGGAGCTTGATACCAAGGAGCAGCTGAAGAAGTCTGAGGAGGAGCGAAAGAAGGAAAAGGAGAAGATGGCTGAGTCCAAGGTTAACCTGCATAATGTGTTCAATGTTAATAAGTAATAATAATTCTATTTTTTTCTTTTTTTGGAAACATTATATTCTCTATAGAAAATAATATCATAACTACTATTTAGTGGTTAAAAAACGAAAACTTTTTAAAGCTTAGAATACACTACTAAGGAAAACAAGGGGGATTTTAATGAATAAGAGAATAATCATACCGGTTTTATCCCTTATATTCGTATTAGCAATTTCTCAGTTAGCCAGCGCAGTAATCTTTGACGTAGCTGCGGCTAGGGAAGAAGAATGGAAAAGATACGAAGCTTACAAAGCAGACTACATTAAAACAAACGACTTAGAAGCCTTTTCTGACTACATCTATGAGCCAAACCTTGTAAAAAACTTTGGATTTTACGGCCCGGATTATTACTACATCCCACCCAGCGTTCTACAAGCTAAGTATAACCCCCCCTTACAAGGGGATGTTTACTCAACAGCAAATAGAGGCGAAACCTCAAGCATTTACCAGCCATCAGCAGTCAAGTACTTCGGAGACCAAGTCAATGGAAGATACGCAGGCTATATCCCAAGCAACCTTGGAGGTACATACTTTGACCACCCATACGCAAACCAGGCATCAGGCTACCTAACAATCAATTACCCAAGTTATGGTAGCTATGGCAGCTATGGTTATTCTGGCTATGGAACTTATGGCTACGGAGGATATGGTAATTACGGTGGCTACGGTTACAGTGACTATGGCTTTGGCGATTATGATTACAGCGGTTACGGCTATGGCGGATACAGCGGATATAGTTCTGGCTCCGGCTCTTTTCAAGGCTATGACTACTACATCAATGATGCTTACTCAGAAGAGCCTGCTTATTACGCAAGGATAGCAGAGCCCTTATCAGGCGGATTTTATATTGTAGGATACTATTAAGGTGAAAAAATGCTTAAGAAGATAATATTCACTTTTTTTGCAACCCTTATGATACTATTAACCCTGCTCTCAGCAACAGAAGCTTACAGCTCGTATTACGACCCAAGCTCATACTACAACTCAAATTATAACTCAGATTATTCTTCTCCTTATTACTCTCTTTCATCCTATTCTTCTTACAATCCCTACTCTTATAGTTCTTACTCTTACAACACTTATAATTATCCTTTTATTGTTTATCCTGACTTGCAGCCTGTAAGCACTAACTACTTGTACTATGATGATGACAAGTACGATAACCTGCCAATTGTGGCAGGGCCTTTCCCAAGGTATTACTTATTCAATACAAACGCGGATGAGGACATTGATTTTGTTCATGATGACTTCCATCATTACGACGAGTTCATAGGCTACAAGGACCTGGACGTATTTTACCCGAGCCTTGGAGTTGTCGAGGTTATAAGGAACGAAAACTCAGAAGAGCTAGACCTAAGCTACCTTCCTGAAGGCTACGGAACTTTCGGACTTCATGTCTACGGATACATACCAGGGCCTGACGGCAGCTGTGCCATGTACAGGAAGCATTACGGACATGAGCATCCATTAGAGCTTGAGAGCTATGAATATAACTATGGATATAATTACGGCTATGGCTATTACACTCCTTTCCTTGCTTACAGAACAACACCGGCTTACACTAATTCATGCCAATCAATAAGCGGGTGTCAGTACAGCTATTGTTCTTCTTGCTCAGCGTAAAAAAACAGATACAAAGAAAAAATTATGCTAAGAATAAGAAAGTGCTTCTATTTTTATTTCCTGCCCTCGATGAACTTCTGCATCTCATCAACAAATTCCTGCGCCTCTTTGAAATACTCGTCGAACTGCGCTCCTGAAATCTCTGTTATCTGGCCG
>DATEYH010000059.1:0-6034 GCA_035256305.1 Candidatus Nanoarchaeia archaeon | reverse complement strand
AGCATTGGCTCTAGGATTCAGGCTCTTCAGCGCACCTCGATTGAGCTCTCAATGCAGATTAATCAGCTAAGCATTAATGTTGCGACCAAAAGGGAAGGCTTAAGCCATGAAGTGAAAGGATTGAAACAGGACGTTACTAGCCTGAAGGATGATATTCGCTTGCTCCAGAAAGCAATAATCCAGCTGATCACTGAGCTAAAAGGCAGCACCAAGGCTGACGAGATGGAGCGCTTCAAGAAGAGGATTGATCTCTGGGCTCCTGAGCAATTCGTTACAAAGAATGAGGTTAGGAAATCTCTTGAGGAGCCTTGATTCTTTTTATCTTCTCATTATTTTATTTTCTCTTTAAATTATTTACTTGACCGCCGCCTTCAGCGCCTTTATCGCAACTTCTATCTGCTTGGCATCAGGCTCTCGAGTTGTTAGTCTTTGCACAAGTATTCCTGGCGCTGCAAGTATTTTACTAAGCAAGCTGTGAGGGTGCTTGCCTGTGAGCTTTATCCACTCATAAGCAATGGCTGCCACAGGCAGCAGGAATATTGTCCTTATGAGCATCTTGAGCCAGAAATTGGTTTCAAGAGGAATGAAGAGGTAGAACAATATGCTGAGCAATATGATCAGGAGGATGAAGGTGGTCCCGCATCTTGGATGAGCTTTGGCGTATTTCTTAACATTCGCCACGCTCAACTCCTTGTTTGCTTCATAGCAATGCACTGTTTTGTGCTCTGCCCCGTGGTATTGGAAGAGCCTTTTGACATCCTTCATCAAGGATATTGCTACGAGGTAAAGGATTAATATCAAGAATTTTGAGAGCCCGTCTATAAGGTTGAATAGGAAATTGCTCCCTCCGACCTTGCTCTTGAAAATAGTGGCTATCAGCAATGGCAGGAACTTGAATAATGCAAGCGCAAAGATTATTGAGATTGCCAAGGTTATTCCTAGCTCAAGGGCACCGATCTCCTCTTTTTTTTCCTTTGCTTTTTCACCTGTCATGAGGCTCTGGTTTGCTGAGAAGCTTAACGCCCTGTAGCCAAGGTTAAGGGTTTCCCAGAGAGCTATTATCCCTCTTATAAAAGGCAAGCCAAGGATTTTGTTCTTCTTGGTGCTTGAAACATATTTTTCCTTTTTCACAATTATTCTTCCATTCGGCTGCCTTACTGCAATGGCGTACTTTTCATTGGTTCGCATGAGCACGCCTTCAATAACAGCCTGGCCTCCTATCATGAGCTCTGGCTTTGCATTCCTTTCTTTCTTCTTTTTTGCCATTGGATTGAGAAGTTGTTTATCAGGAGTTTTTATAAATCTTTTGAAAGGCTCATTAAAAAAGAATAATATTTATATAAGCCAGAGCCTAAGGCATTGTTATGGAGGGTAAAGCTGAAAAGCCCAAAAAGGTTAATGTAGTCTGCGACAAGCGTCTTGACAAGTACTTTGGCATTACAGGCAGGGCGCTTGAGAAGGTGAAAGAAGGCGAGAAGGATGATTCCAGGGCAAAGGAGGCTGCTGACTTCCTTGACATGGCAGAAAGGTATTTTAGTGACGCAAATCACTTCAGGAAAGAAGGCAATTATGTTCTTGCATTAGCAGCTGTTAACTATGCCCATGCCTGGCTTGATGCTGGCGCAAGGATAGGATTGTTCAAGGTCAAGGACACTGAATTGTTTGCTGCTGACTGAGGAAACTGAATAGCAAATTATTTATACAAGCAATTTAAAAAACTATTTAGTGCGTTGTAAAGTAAATTAATTAAACAATGTGGGGTGTGATTAAATGGCAAAGAAAAAACCAACTGAGAGTGCAAAGACAGGAAGCAAGGATGTTAACGAGGGAATCGGATGCGCTATTCTAAGCTACCTCCTCATAGGCATTATCTGGTTCTTTGTTGACGATAAGATGAGGAAGAATAACTATGCCAAATTTCATGTCAAGCAGGCTCTCATCCTCTTACTTGCTTGGGTTGTGGTGTGGGTGGCTCTGGCAATTCTTGGCTTGATTATAGGCTGGATTCCGGTAGTTGGCGGTGTGGTTATGTGGATATTAAGAATTGTTTTTGGGCTCATCTTATTCATAATCTGGCTCATTGGCATACTCGCTGCTGCGACTTCAAAGGAAAAAGAGCTTCCGGTTATAGGCACGTATGCAGATAGATTCACGTTTTAATTAAATTTTAATTTTTTACATTTTAGTTTTTTAAAATTTTTATTAAATACTTTTTTGAGGTGAAAACTTAATGGCTGAGAAGAAAGAAAAGGATGAAAGTAAAGATACAAGCAAAGATACTAATGTGAATATTAACATTAATACAGGCTCAGGCTCTGCTCCGAAAAAAGTGAACTGGGTCTTGACTCTGATAATGTCAGTGGTCTTTGGCACCCTTGGTGTTGACAGGTTCATCATGGGCCATGTTGGATTGGGCATACTCAAGCTTATCACGCTGGGAGGCTGCGGTATCTGGTGGCTTATTGATGTGATACTCATAGCTACCAAGCACCAGTTCCAGGGGATAGAATGGGTTAATGGCTCATAATACAATTTTTCTACTTTTTTAAGATGAGAAAAAGCCGCGCTTTGAAAATAGCCCTTGACTTAGTAAGCTTTAACACATCACAAGCCATAGCGATAAACCTGGCATTAATCTTGCTTGTTATTGCGCTGCTGCCAACTCCTGCTCTTACGTATTCCCCTTTCAAATGCGTCTTCAGGAATTACTTGCTGCCAATTGTTTTTAGCGGGAATTGCCCTACCACTGGATTTTTTGCTGGATGTAAATGCCCTGCTTGCGGCTTGACAACTGCGCTCTCAAGATTATTGCATGGTGATTTTGCAGGGGCATGGGCTTTTAACAACTTGTCTTTTGCTGTCCTTGCTGTGATGGCTGCCCTTATTGTGATTAATCTGGTAAAATCTGTCAGAGAGTATAAAAGAACCAAGAGGATATATCCGTAAACACAGTTTCAGAAATTTTTCATTTTGCTATTTCTTATAAGCGCCAGGCTCCATGAACACCTGCTCTGACTAAACCTTTTTGCGAAAAGCTTTACCAAAAAACTTAAGGAGGATATTCTCGTTACACTCGAAATCCTCCGAACTAAAATTTTATTCCCTAGTATAAGCGCTAGGCTCCATGAACACCTGCTCCGACTTTAGAAATAGTCCTTTATCTTTTTTCATCACTTCCTCTGAGCTCATCTGGCTAGTTCCAATACTAATCAGCTCGTCCTTTAGCGTCATGACTGCCACTTTGTCTCTGGGGCTTATGCCTTCCTCTATCATTGATATGCCTGGAACATTAAGATATGCTCCGTGGCATAGAGTGTCAACTGCATTGTCAAGCACCCAGGCTTTGAATAAGTGCTTGGTGCCGCTTTCCACAGGCATAATTATTTTCCTTAGCTTCTCGCCATCTCCTTTTTCCTTGTAATAGTAATAAGCATCAGTAAGCTCTTGCAAAGTGCACAGCGAGTTCTCATCAAAAGGTCCTGCTTTTGTTCTTCTTAGCTCTGCCATGTGGGCTCCTGTCCCAAGTTCCTTGCCAATGTCAAAGCATAATTTTCTTATGTAAGTGCCTGCCTGGCAGCCAACTCTGAAAAGCACTTCTGTCCCTATAATCTCAATGACTTCGATATAATATATAGTCCTCTTCCTCAACTCCCTCTTGACAGCGCTTCTCACAGGAGGAAGCTGCTCAATATCACCGACAAGGTTATCAAGAATTTTCCTGAGCTTCTTCTCATCAAAATCATTATGGACTTTCATCAGGCAGACATATTCCTTGCCTGCTGTTAAGAGTGAGTTAACAATCCTTGTACCTTTGCCAAGAGCAACCGGCAGCACGCCCGTAACCTTTGGGTCAAGAGTGCCTGAATGCCCTGTCCTGTTAATGTGGAGAATCTGTTTTACATAGGCGCTTACCTGGTGGCTGCTAGGGCCTGATGGCTTGTCAATGTTCACGATGCCGTATTCCAATAACTTTTCTGTGCTTCTTTCCTCTGGCTTTCCGCCATAATCAGGATTGGTGGCAGATTCCTTCTTTATCAGAACCCTTCTTTTTTTAATCCAACTGAACTGGTTAGCCATAATAAAGGATATTCTGGAGCTGCTTAAAAAGATTATGCTCTATTAATGATTATTCTCTAGTGGTGCTCTGAAACTTCAACTGAAACTAAAATTATCAAAAGAAATATATATCAGCTTTCATATATTCATAATAAATAGTTTAAGAAGCATAAAGGAGGGTTGAAAAATGAATAAGTTCTTTAGATTATCGATTATTTTAGCTGCTTTAGGATTTTTAGTTGCCAGCATTGCGCTTGTGTACGGGTTTTCAATAACAGGCAAGGTAGTGGAGATAAGCCCTACAGGAATGGTGATAACAGATTCAGCGGGTGGTACTGTTGCATGCACTGCTGATGCAAAACTATGTCCTGATGGCTCATATGTCGGTAGGGTGCCGCCTAGCTGCAATTTTGAGACCTGCCCGGGTTGCGAATTGTTGTGGTGGTTTGACAACGAGCACAGGGAATGCAGCCAGAAAGATTTCTGCGGGCTTTACATGTACCAAGGCTTGCAAACCTTTGAGACAAAAGAAAGCTGCCTGGCTGCATTGGGCAGTAGCGAATGTTATGCTTCAGGAACCTCTTGTTGCAGAGGAGATGTTTGCGCACAATCAGCGATTGCGATATGCTCTTCGGGCGTTGCTCCTAAGTTTTATGGCTGCAATGATGATTGCACTCCAATATGGAAATGCCCTGAGCCTGATGTTTCCCGTTGCTATGATTCTGATAATGGCAAGAATTATTATGTTAAGGGAACAATCGAGTTAGGACAGGCTAGGAAGACAGACAGCTGCACTTATTGCACAGGGGCTTGCCCTGTACCGACTGCAGGTGATGTTGTCCCGTGTGAAGTGACTTGCGGAGCTGTTGTTGAGTACTCTTGCGGCAGCGATGGAGCAATTGCTGAGGAAACTTATGTCTGCCCAGAGGGTTGCAGCGAAGGAGCTTGCATTAAAGAAGAACCTGCTTGCGGCAACAACATTTGCGAGCCAGGAGAAGCAGATGAGTGCCCTGCTTGCTATTATTCAGATCCTCCTTGCTTGGCTCCTTGCACAGTAGGGACCTGCCCTGAGGATTGTGAGAAACAAGAATGCATTGCAGAAGGCCAATCATTAGGAGCTGTTGTTCCTGGCAATCAGAATGTCTGCTGCGCAGGCTTATCAGAGATTAGTGCTATGAGTTCTGTTGGCGGCAGATGCGAGCCTATGCTGGGCAATCGTGGTTATTGCACTGATTGTGGCGATGGAGTATGTAAGAGCCCTGAGAATGCTTGCAACTGCCCTGTTGATTGCGGTGTGACAGCTGAATGCGCTGATTCTGACGGCGGAAGGAATTATTATGTTAAAGGAATTGTTAAGACTGATAATGCAAGGGCAACTGATTCTTGCACTTATTGCACAGGGGCTTGCCCTGTGCCAACCACAGGTGATGTTGTCCCGTGTGAAGTGACTTGCGGAGCAGTTGTTGAGTACTCTTGTGGCAGCGACGGAGCAATTGATGATGAGACCTTTAGTTGCCCTGATGGCTGCAGTGACGGTGCTTGCATAGGAACAAAGCAAGTTTGCACATCTAATCGTGACTGCGGTGAGGGCATGTTCTGCGAGTTTAGATTAGGAGGATGCGAAGGAGGAGAAGGAAATTGCGTTAACAAACCCGATGTGTGCATTGACCTTTACTCGCCTGTGTGCGGCTGCGATGGCAAGACCTATTCCAATGATTGCGTGAGGCAGGCTGCTGGCGTTTCTAAGAAGAGCGAGGGTCAATGCGGAGAGGTACCAGTAAAACAGTGTGATATAGTATGTAAAGAAGCAGGCTATGAGTATGGCCTGTGCAGGCCTGGAGCTTTGCCAGATACAGAGGCTGATAGAAGCCTGTGGTGCCATGCAACTGAGGTTGATGTCGGAACATATGGCTGCCCATCATTAGGGCAGAGAGAGACTCCCACTACTGCAACTGTAAATGCGCCTCAGCCAACAATC
>DATEYH010000058.1:0-4169 GCA_035256305.1 Candidatus Nanoarchaeia archaeon | reverse complement strand
GTAGAATATGGCATAGTACGAGTGCGAGATTACTGAGCTGTAAAAGGTTATGTCTGCTGGAAGCTCAAATTCCTGCTTGGGTTTTGAGTCTTCGCTGAGCTTCTTGAGCGATTGCGCAGCCAAGAGCTCATTATCTGAGCGCTCCAAGTATATTTCAACCATTGAATCCATTTTTCATTACCTCTGACAATATCCTAAAGTATTGCTGGCCGCCGCACAGCAGCAGGTTATTCTTTGCAATTTCCTTTCCATAATTAGGCTTACTGCTTAGCAGCATTTCCCTGAATTCTGAGTTTTTGAAAACATACAAGTGAATTGGCGGGATGTTTAGTTCACAATCATGCTTCAGCTCTGCATAAATCTTTTTTGGCTCAAAAGAGTCATCGCAGATAATTACTAAATCAAGGTCAGAGCCTTTCCCCTGGGAGTTATTGGCATAGCTACCGGTTATTAATAGTATAAAGAAATCAGTTGGCATTTTTAAAGCAATCCTTTGCAAGTCCTCATAAGGCAGGTGCTTCTTGCTCCAGCCAATGTATTCAGCAATAAAGCCTGCACAGGACTGGGCTTTAAGGCTGTTCAGGTTAAGGCTGTAGAGGGTGACGTTGCCTGCTTTCTCCTCTGACAAGAGTTTCTCTTTGACATATTTCTGCAAGGTGTCGTACACATAGCCCTTAGACTTCTTTTTTGAGCCTTGCTTTACCTGGTTTAAAGCAAACCTAGACCATGGCTTCTCAACAAAAATCCTTGTTATTTCGTATTCTTTCGTAAGCATCCTGATTTAACTCCGTCCTATTATTAGGACTAGTCAGTCCTGTTTTTAGGACTGTTTATATTTTTTTCGGTTTTCAACATATATAAATTTTCTTATGACAAGATAAAAGCAAAGGAAATAGATAATGAACAATATCCAGCCAGCATTGGTATGGAATAATCCGACACTGAATTCTGGAGAGATGTAGATGCCTGCGAGGATTAGGAGGAAGAGCCTGAGGATGTTCACAGCATAAACACCTATAAGGCCAAGCACAGAGGCAAGCGCAAACCAGCCCTTGTTCAAGCGCTTATGGTCAAGGGCAAAGATGGCTGCGCAAAAAGCCAGGAATAAGAATGCAGAGTCAATTCCAGAGCAAGGAGGGCCAATGGATATTGTGAACTGCTCAACGCCAACAACAGGGGCAGAGCCGCTAAAATCATACACTGGCTGGTAGAACAATGATAACAAGCCAATCAAAGCCTTAGACACTCCGTAGGAGAAGAAATACCACTGCTTCTGGAACCACATAAGGACGTTATAAAAGATTACTCCGATAATTCCAAAGATGATTAGCTCTTTCCAGAACTCCTTGAGGAAAAGCTTTAGGTAAGGAATGGTGAAAACAGAGATTGCGAACAACAAGAAAGCGCCAGCTAAGCTTGCTAGCAATAAGAGTTGGATAAGGATAAGTATGAAACCACTGGTAATGCTGAAATAATTAGCATAAGCCCTTATGAAATAATAAAGAGCGATAGTGAGCTCAGCAGCGATTAGGAATAATATTGACTTCTTAATGTTAAGCTTCGGATGAGCAAGCTTTTTTATTCGTTCCCTGAAATAAAACCCAAAGAAAACTCCTAGGAAAGCAGTAACCTGCAATGCATCAATCTTGCTGAAAAGCCTGGTTAATTCGTTCTGCTTTAGGAGAGCAAGCTTGAAGTACTCCACAGGAAACTGGAACAATACTCTTGACAAGAAGATTAGAGCTATAAGTATGACTACTCTTACCAGGAAATGCTTCATATTATTATCTATGCGAAACTTCATTGTAAACCCTCAGAGTTTTTTTTGCAATGGTGTTCCATTGATAAGATTTCTTGACTAGTTCCTTGCAAATTGCTCCTTTCTTCTTGGTTATATTCGGATTCTTAATAAGGAATTCGAGCTTGGCTCTTAAATCATCCACATCTCTTACCTTGAATGAGAAGCCATAATCCTTGATTACGTCCAGGTTTTCTTCTATGTTACTTGTTAATGGGCACAAGCCAAAGCTCATAGCTTCTAAAAGGACTATTGGCATACCCTCGATTGTTGATGGCAAGACAAAGAACCTTGCATTGCTGAAAGCCTCTACCTTATTATCTCCGTATAATGGGCCTGTAAATATTATTCTTTTATCATTGCCAGCAATCCTCTTTACTTTTCTTAAATAATCCTCTGTGTGAGTAGCATCGCCAGCAATAACAAGCTTTAAGTCAGTCTTAATCTTTTTGAAAGCTTCAACTAATGTGTGAACTTCTTTCTCAGGCACAATCCTGCTAAGGAAGAGAATATAATTATCTTTCTTTAAGCCAAACTTCTTCAGGTTTGAGATGGCTCTGGGCTTGAAAATATCAACGCCATTAGAAATGAAAAGGATGTCTTTATTATAATTCTTTTTGTAATGCCTCTTAATCTTCTCAGAGACTGAGATAACTTTGTTAGGAAAATGATTAATAGCTTTCTCGCATAGTTTCAAGTATATTTTTGCTAAAGTTCCCCATTTTTCCCTTTCATAATCCAAGCCATGAAGAGTGACAACTGTCTTTTTTCCTGTTATTCTCGGAATTAAAGAAAACAAGCCGTTAGCCATGGCATGATAATGGATTATATCGTATTTCCTGAACATTACGTCAAAAGTTGATAGGAAGGAATGAACCAAAGCCTCAGTGTTCTTAGTATTAATGGTCGGCAGGTATCTTAGCTTAACACCCTTAAATTCTTTAGGCCTTTCCTTGCAATAAGGCTTCCTGCAATACACAGTAACCTCACAGCCTAGCTCTACGAGTAAAGGAGCTAAGTGCTCCACCACGTTCTCCACGCCCCCAGACTTCGCCGGGATGCCCCTCAAACCAATCATGGCGATTTTCATTTTTTCAATCCTTTATTTCGCACTTGAATGCTATTCTTTTGCCGTTGGGCTCGATTGGGAACCGTTTGAGTTTATTCACCTTTATATTGCTGCAATTCAAGATATCTTGAACTATTTGCTTAAGCCTTTCAATTGATTTTTGATTTGTAAATTCGTCACATACAATATTTAGCTCAACTTTGTCAATTGATTCCTGCACTAGCTGCCATTCTCTTATGCTGAGGTCCTCATCTTCAACTTGCTGCTTAATAAGGCCGCCGCTGATTTTCTCATTGTTTTGATTTATTAAAAACTCATATATTCTTCCGATAATAATATTGAATTCCTTAAACGGGTATTTAGGGTGGCTTTTTCTTGCCTTGTTAATCAAGCCCACATCCCCGACCTTGTATCTCAAGAGAGGCATGCCGTAACTTTCAAGAGGAGTGAGAAGAACTTCATTATGACTATTCACTTCTACCAGGACGAAGTCATCTGATGAGTGCATAACTTGATTCTTATCCTCGATAGCTATGGTTATCACTTCACTGCATCCGTACTGGTCGATTACTGGGCACTTGAACACGCTCTCTATGAACTTCCTTTGCTCAAGGCGCTCAGATGTGGTAATTATCTTTTTGATAGGAACAAGCTTTATCTTGTTATCTTTGACGAACTTAGCGATATCATATATTACTCCAGCATATCCGTATATGTAATCAGGCTTAAATTTGTTAAACTTATTCTCTAACCAATCCTTTAAGTCAGCATCTGTGAATTTGAATACATTAAACATTATCCTCCTATTAAGCTTAAAAGACAATTCATGTAAGAATTTCTTAATAAAAGGCTGATTTTTGAGGGTATCACCCCATATCCATGCAGATTTCATGCCAGGTTCTATTCCGACTGTGTGAAGGTCTCGCATCAAGGCTCCGTAAGATAACTCATGATATCTTTTGTCTTTGTAGACGAGGGATTTGTTGCCTGTTGAGCCGCCTGAGAAATGCTTTATGAGCTTGTACCTCTTGCTGCTTTTTAATTTTTCAAGGTTGAGAAGCACTGTGCTTTTATCAATTAGCGGGATTTTCTTGAAATCCTCAAGGGTGTTGATATCGCTTGGCTTTATCTTATTCTTATCAAACAATTTTTTGTAGTAAGGAACTGTCGCATATGCATGGCGAACCAGTTTTTTTAATTTTTGCATCTGCAGTTGCTGAATTTCTTTTCTTGTTTTCTTAAGGTTATTTTTGTATTCCTCAAAATACGTAAATCTCAAATCCCCTTTCAGATAATATGAAA
>DATEYH010000057.1:0-3151 GCA_035256305.1 Candidatus Nanoarchaeia archaeon | reverse complement strand
TCCTTCTCCGCAATAAGGGCACCTTCCAGGCATTCTCTTGTAAAGGCTGATGACAAACTCGTACTTGCACTTCTTGCAGGTGTACTTGACGTGCTCTTTGTCTATCTTCTCAATCTTAGGAGCGGTTGCTTGTTTCTTCTTAAAAGCAAGCTCTGCTTCCACATCATCAAAATCCCAGCCAGCAGGCTTCTCTTTTTTTACCACTTCCTCTGCTTGCCTTGCCTGCTCCTTTGCTTTGGTTCTTTGCTGCATAAAGGATTGGTTCTTCCTCTCCTTGACGCACTCAGGGCACACCATCATCTTGAAGATAGGGTCAAGAGTGAATTCTGTAGAAACAGCTTCCCTCCCGCACCTTTTGCACTTGGATTTTATCTGCCTGGTTATCATAGTCTTGGATTCCTTGATTAAGGTATATATAAACGTTATGGTTTTTTGTACTAATTGAGAAGTTCTGAAGAAAATCAAGTAACATCCCTCAAGTTTGTGCAGCTATAATGCGCTCCGTTTCGCAAATAAATTTTTTTGCTTGATCTATTAATGCAATTATTTCTGCCGACTGGATATCAAGTTCAATGCCGGCAATATTTCTGCCATTTCTGTGAAAGATATCATGTCTCTTTTGAATTGCTTCGCGAAAATCCATTATACTTGATTGCAAATCAATATTCAAAATATCTTTATATAGTTCAGTAACCAAAACTACATTATGAAAAAGAATATTATTCATTATTTCTTTAACACGGTTTTCTATAAATTCAGCAATTTTAGAACCTTGCAGACCCAGTTCCTTTAGGTCATATTTTTTATCTCCCTTTGGGAATTCATAATTTTTTAAAAATGAATAGAAATAATTTTTATTGTTAATCACATGATATTTAAAAGCATCTCCTAAATAAGACTCAAGAGCTGTAATAACAGAGCCGAAGAGCAATTTTCTTATAATTTTTTGATTATCTTCATCAAGTTTAGGAAGAGACTCCACACAACTACGAATTTTGTCAAGCACATCTAAAGAGTTTCTTGCATATTGTGACGATACGTCCAACTCATTTACATTATACCTAAATAATGATAAATCCCACGGTTTCGCCAGCTCAGGATCTACTTTAGCAATATATTCTTTTGTATAGCGGTGATAGTGAATATCATTTAACGCTGATAAAACTTCATTTTTTATTTCTTTAAGAGTTTCAAATTTTTTATAAAAAGAAAATGTTCCTCTTGAGAAATACTCTTTTTTAGGCAAAATCTCAAATTCGTTAGAAAGAACTGTATCATTATCTTTTGCTTTTGACTGAATAATCATTATCTCTCCCAACCGAGTCATTGTATCTTTTTTCGGTAAAAAAAATGTTTCAAAATGAGAACGATAGGTATAATCATTCCAATTATTGTATCTTATTAAGATAATGCAAGGATATTTAATATCGGGTTTCCGCTCTTTACAACTAGTACAATCTGCTGCTGAAGGGGTCCCAACACAATCATGAAAACTATAAAAATTTAAATTCACTTTAGCCATACCCTACTTCGATTTTTTTTCTCTATTTTGAATTTGGTATGCTCTATTCACTTTTAAATTTTATCAAAAGCGCAATGCTTCTGTAGAAGTATCCTTTAGGAATAAATGACAAATAATTTCTCTTGAGATATTCTCTTACGTCTTTATCCCGAACCTGAACTTCTTCTCCTTGATTATTGCGTCGCTCTCAAAGTCAGGCGTTTCATTGCTCTGCTTTGTGTATTCAAGCTCGCTCGCCCCTACCTTTTCCTTCATCTCATCAAGGTATTTCTTGTTAAGCTCGTATTCTGACTCAATTATCAGTTTTACCTTGTCATTCCTGCTCAAGCCTGCCTTTTTCCTGAGAGCCTGCACTCTCCTGGTCAGCTCCCTTGCAAATCCTTCCTGCTCTAGGCTGGGCGTTAGGGTGGTGTCAAGCACTACCTTCAGAGGACCTTTCTTTATGAGCAGCTTCTTTATATTAGCTTGCTTCATCACCAGCCACTCAACCTTTTTCAGCACATTAGGGTTCTCAACCACCACTTCTGCCCTTGCAAGCGGCCATCTCACGCCTATGCCTGCCTCTTCTCTCCTGGCAAGCATCAGGGTGATTACCTCGTTAGCTACTCTTATCTCTTCCTCAAGGCTGGGCTTAATCATTTTCTCGTCAGCAACAGGCCAGCTGCAAAGATGGACAGACTCTTGCTCCAGAGCAGCTAGCTGAAGTGTGCTGTACTCTTCTCTCAGATTCTGGTAAACTGCTTCGCTTATGAAGGGAAGGCTTGGAGCTAGCATCTTCACAAGGTTGAGCAAGCATTCGAACAGGGCGTTAACCACTGCTTGCTTGTCTTCCTTGTCGCGCACGAACTGGATGTATTCTCTTGAAAGCCCGAGGTACAGCTCTTCCAATGCAGGAGTCAGCTCGTTAAGCAGATATTTCTCTTGCATCTCTGTGAGAACTTTTATGGTGGAGTGCGTTTTTGAGAGCGCGTATTGCTCCTCCATTCCAAGCTTTGATTCTGCAGCTAAAGCATCAATCCTTTCAGGCCTTAGCTTATAAGTCTTGGTCAAGTCTATTAAGTAATTGTGTATGTTCCAGAACACCTGGAGGTTCTTGAACTTGAGCTTGGCCTCTTCCCATGAGAAATTAATGTCAAGGCCTGGCTTGGTCTCGCACATGTAGTACCTTAAGGTGTCTGCGCCGTACTTTGTAACTATCTCTTCAGGAGATATCACATTGCCGAGGCTCTTGCTCATCTTCCTGCCCTCGATATCAGTTATCATGCCATGCATGTAGACTGCTTTGAAGCTCGGCTTCTTGAAAGCTATCATGCTCGCAACCATGAGCAGGTTGAACCAGCCTCTTATCTGGTCTTTTCCTTCGAGGATGAAATCTGCAGGGTAATACTTCTCAAAAAGCTCAGCCTTTTGGGGATAGTAAAGGCAGCTCCAGCTGGTTGTCCCTGCATCAATCCACACATCAAGGATCTCAGGGATTCTCTTCATCAGTCCTCCGCACTTGCACTTCCATGTAACATCATCAATCCAGGGCTTGTGAAGGTTCTCAGGAACCTTGTCCTTGCCTGCCCTTTCCTCTAATTCTTTTATGCTACCTATTACTTCGTAAGCAGAGCATTTTTCACAGCGCCA
>DATEYH010000056.1:0-12225 GCA_035256305.1 Candidatus Nanoarchaeia archaeon | reverse complement strand
CTTTCTGCTTGGATGATGTCTCCTTCTTTCAGCTTTGCCATCAGCGGCTCTCCAAGCCCTTTCACAATCCTTTTGTCAGGCATCATAACTTCAACATTAACCAGCCCTTCCTGCACAGGCAAGTAATGTATTATCCTTTTTCCCTTTCCCTTATACTTCAGGTATTCGTGGCTGTCAAACACGAAGTCGTTACCTTTTTTAACAAAGTTAAGGCAGTCCATAAGCCTGCAGAGCTCTCCCTTCTTATCTTTAGTTAAGGCTTCATAATCAGCTTTTGAAAAGTAGAATTCTTCTCTTACCTTGAACTTTCTTCCGCCTTTTCTGAGCTCTGGGTGTAGGTTAAGCTCTACTTCATGCTCAGGAGCATTCTTGATAGTGACTTTAACAGGCTCTGCTATGAAGAAGTACCTATCTGCTTTCTCGTCAAGAATCCTTCTGTTATGAACAATAAGGTCATCCCAGGTCATGGTTGCCTCTGACTTGGTTATGCCTGTGCTTATCACAAAGTTCTTTATGGCTTCAGGAGTGAATCCTCTCCTCCTAAGGGCAACAATAGTTGCAAGCGAAGGATCGTCCCATCCTATCAGCTCTTCCTTGGCTATCATCTCTCTGATGATCCTGCCGCTGCTCGGAACTCCGACAAGATTAAACCTGGCAAACTCGTAAGTGATCGTATTAGCCAGGCCAAGAAGCTTTTGTATATATCCCTGTAATTCTGAGCGCATCTCAAACTCCTTGCTCCTCAGGCGATGAGTAATTCCATAATAGCCGTCCATGATGGCGTTCTGGAAGTCATAGTTAGGCCAAACCCTGAACTTATTGCCAAGCCTTGCGTGAGGAACATTAATAATCCTGAAGATGACAGGGTCTCGCATGGTTGTGTTCTGGTGCTTCAAGTCAATCTTTAATCTCAGAACAGCGCTTTCAGCCTTTGCTTTTGGAAATTTTTTCCACTCCTCCAGGTTTTGTTTTTGAGTCTTATTCCTGCATTCACAACCAGCTCCCTTAAGCCTGTTCTTTCTTATGGTCTCGACTGGGCAATCGCACATATAAGCATTCCCTGACTTTATCACTTTCTCAGCCATCTCATAGAACAGCTTCATATGGTCAGAAGCGTACTGGAGCTCGTCCCACTCTGCTCCGAGCCAGTTGAAATTATCAAGCATGATATCATAGAACTCCTTCTTCACAAGAGTAGGGTTGGTGTCCTCAAACCTCAGTATGAATTTTCCCTTATACCTCTTTGCCAGCAGATAGTTTAGGAGCAAAGCCTTTGCATGCCCGATATGAGGGTACTTCTCAGGGCCAGGAGGGAATGCTGTTATTATCTTATCGCCTTCCTTGATGCCAAGGAAAGCAAAAATATCATGCTCTTCGTGCTCCTTCTCCACAAGCATCTCAGGGTATTTCTCCTCGAGCAGCTTCTTCTGCTTATCAACTCCTAGCTTGTTAATCTCCTTAATCTTCTCATTGACCTTCTTGGCCAAGGCTTTCATGTCAGACTTAACCTCAGGCAATTCTTTGATTAAATGCCCGATAACAGCGCCAGGATTAGCCTTGCCGCCATAATGCACAGCATTCTCCAACGCATACTTCTCAATGGCTTCATCAATGTTCATGATGAAAAAAGAATTAGACTGGAAGTTTATATAATTAATGGTAATTTATTTAAATAGCTGACAAATCATCTGCTTCCCATGGGCTCTTAGCTCAGTAGTAGAGCACTTCCTCGGCATGGAAGGGGCCGCGGGTGCGACTCCCGCAGAGTCCACTTAGCATGATCGGCATAATCTCAGACACTCATGATAATGTTCCTAATATCCTGAAGGCTGTTGAGATTTTCAAGAAGAACAAGATAGAGTTTGTCATCCATTGCGGCGATGTTATTTCTCCTTCGAGTGTTAAGCTATTTGCCGGCTTAAACATGAAGTTCATCTTTGGCAACTGCGACGGTGACAGGACTAGGATTGAGGAAAAGGTGAAAGAGTTCGGCTGGGAGCATCACGGCAGGGTTATGGAATTGAAGATTAAAGACAAGGCTATCGGTGTTGTGCATGGCGATAACCTGCTTGTCTGGGACAAGATGCTTAACAAGGGCTATGATTACCTGATCCATGGCCACACGCACATTCCTGAGGATAAAAAGGTTAATAAGACAAGGATTCTCTGTCCTGGCGGGCATTATCTTGGAGACGACAAGAAGACAAACAAGGTAATCATCCTAAACCTTGACAATGACAAGGCCTTGTTCGTTGATGTGTAATAGACTTTCAGAAGATTTAAATATGGCTCCTCATGGTAGGAGAAAGCATAGTCAGCGAGGTGGACTAAAGTGAGTGCAAAGAAACGTACAGTTGCAGTTATAGGGCTCGGATATATTGGGATCCCGTTTGTGGCAGCCTTGGCTAATGTCGGCTATTACGTTGTGGGAGTTGATATTGACAATGAAAAGGTTCGAAAACTGTCGAAATCATACATTTCTCCACTTTATGAACCAGACCTTGACGAGACCCTGAAGGCTAGTAAGGATTCTATTGAATTCACCTCAGACTACAGCTATGCAATGAAGAAATGCGAGAGCGTATTCATAACCGTGGGAACACCGCTTTCTGAAACAAACCAGCCCGACTATAAGTATGTTGACCTTGCTATTGATTCAATAGGACCGCACCTAAAGCCGGGCCACATCATTATTCTGAAGTCAACAGTGATCCCTGGGACAACTGAAGAATATGTTAAGCCTCGGCTTGAAAAATTATCAGGCCTTGTTGCTGGAAAAGACTTTTTCTTAGGATTCTGCCCAGAAAGAACTCTTGAGGGAAGGGCATTATATGAAATCTATAATCTTCCCAAGATAATAGGGGGAATTAATCAGGAAAGCACAAAAAAAATTACTGAGCTCATGGCAAAGCTCGGAGGCAAGATAATCACTGTTTCAAATCCGAGTGTGGCTGAAATGTGCAAGCTCGTAGATAACTCTTATCGCGCAATGAATATTGGCTTTGCAAACGAGGTTGGAATGGTGTGCGAGAAAACAGGAATCAGTGCGCATGAAGTAGTTTCTGCTGTGAATGATGCCTATGCAAGAACAAACATGTTTAGGCCAGGGCTTGGAGCTAATGGTCCCTGCCTTTCTAAGGACCCAGTAATTTTCAGCTATTCAGCACAAAAGCATGGCATTACCACTGAGATGATAAACAGTTCTATCTCAATAAATAAAAAGTCAGACCTACGCCTGGCTTCTATTGCCCTTGATTTCCTAAAAAAGCACGGGATTAAAAAACCTCGCGTGGCTCTTGTCGGGCTTGCGTTCAAGGGATTTCCTGAGACAGATGATACGCGCGAGAGTGCTGCACTGAAAATCCGTAAGTCCCTGCTTGAGAATAACCCGGATATTTCATTCTCATACCATGACCCCTTAGTCAAAGAGATTAACGGACAAAAGGTGGTCCCTTCGATTTTTGAATGCACAAAGCGCGCTCATGTTGTAATGTTCCTGACTAATCATCCGCGCATCATGAACGTGGACTCTGTGCAGCTAGTAGCTTCACTTGCAAAGCCTTGCCTTATTATTGATTCTTGGAGAAATGTTAATGATTATAACAAGATTCTTAAGCAAAAAGATGTTAGTGTTTTTAGAATCGGAATAGGAGAATAAAAGAGAGAAAGGGGGATGAATCAGGTAATGAAGCGCATTCTTATAACCGGCGGAGCAGGGTTTATTGGTTATCACCTTGCAAAACATCTCCTCAAGCAGGAAGAAAATCAGTTATTGATTGTTGATAACCTTCAGCGAGGGAAGATGGACCGTGATTTTAAGGAATTGCTCAGGAACCCCAAAGTAAAGTTTGTTAATGCGGACCTTACTCGAGCTGCATTCTATGATAATCTCAAAGAGGAGTTTGACCACATTTATCACCTTGCAGCTGTTAATGGTACAAAGCTGTTCTATGAAATCCCTGAACAGGTGTTACGAATCAACACACTCTCGCTCATCTATATCCTAGATTGGATTTCTAAGCAAAAAAAGAAACCTAAGTTTTGCTTTACTAGCTCAAGTGAGGCTTATGCAGGAGCTCTAGAGGCTTTTGGCCAGCTCCCAATTCCAACTCCTGAAAATGTTCCGCTGGTTGTGAGCGACACCTATAATCCTCGCTGGAGCTATGGTGGCTCAAAGCTTGTTGGAGAATTATTTGTTATCAATTATGCAAAAGCCTATAATTTTCCTGCGATTATTGTAAGGCCTTACAATTTTTACGGTCCGAGGGCGGGGTATGGGCATGTAATCCCTGATTTCTGCCTTAGGGTAGCAAAAAGGATTGACCCTTTTCCAATCTTTGGCGCTGATAACACAAGGACTTTTTGCTATATTTCAGATGCTGTTGAGGCCATGCAGATGCTCATGGATTCTAAGGCTGTAAACCACCAGCCAATCGAGACCGTGCATATAGGGAATACAAAAGAGATTAACATGAAAGATTTGGCAGAAGAGCTGTTTAAGGCTGCAGGCTGGAGACCAGCAAAGCTTGACATCAAACCCGCTCCCATGGGGAGTGTTAAGCGCAGGCTCTCAGATATCAGCAAGATAAAAAAGCTAATAGGATGGACTCCTAAGACTTCGCTTGCAGAAGGCCTTGCAAAAACCCTTGACTGGAATAGCAAGCACCCAAAGGGTTGAAATCAGATAAAATAATTAACCAGACTCCCTGCTGCCATTATCGAGTTAAGGATTGTTCCGGCGTAAAGCAGGTGTTCGCCTCTTAATTTCTTGAATTTATGAGAGACCCTGTTCATCTGATAGGATACACCCATAACAATTCCGGTGATGCCTACCTTGGGGATTAGAAGTCCAGCAGTATTTCCGTAGTAATCGATGAACTGATTAATGAAAGGGCTTCCCTCTGCAACTTCGCCGTAAACCTTGTTAGAAAGGTTTAGATTAGTCAAATAATAATCAGCAGCCGCAGAGCCAATTAGCAGAGCAGAACCAATTAAAAAACGCTTGTTTTCCTTTGCAAAATTCTTTGATGAGCTAATAATGCTTTCCAAAACACCAGACTTCTCTTTAGAGTTCATATTAGCACCAGGGAGTAAGCATGCTGAGTATTTAAAATTTTGGTGTGCATTTATAATTGGAATGACAAAAACTCGTTACTTGCGGCTATCCTTAGACTAAATTCCCATAACTTTTATAAACTAATGCTTTTTCTCTCCTTCTTATGATAAAGGGGGTTTTATTCGACTTTTGGGGCACTCTGGTTGAGAACGGGATATTCCCGAGCCCAGTAAGGCAGGTAATGTTCATACTCAGGGTGAGAATGCCTTTCAGGGAATTCATAGTGAGATTTGAGCAGGCGATGATGACCAAGCCTTACAATGACTTGAACGAGGCATTCACAGCAGTATGCCAGGAGTTCGAGATAGAACCTATGCCCTTTTTAATAGAAAAGCTGGTGGGCATGTGGAACAAGAACGAACTCTTGGGAAAGCCCTTCCTTGAAACAGTTGACATGCTCAACTATCTTAAGGAGAATAAGATTAAAATCGGGTTAATATCAAACACCACACCCACAATCACGCGAGTGCTGGACAAGTTCGACCTGAACAAATACTTTGATGCAGCCCTCTTCTCGTATGAGGACGGCTTGCTAAAGACAGACCCTGAGATGTTCAAGCAGCTTTTGAAAAAGATGAAGCTCAAGCCAGGAGAGGCATTAATGGTCGGAGATTCTGTGCCTACAGATATTATCGGGGCAAGGAGCGCAGGAATCAAGGCGATTCTTCTTGACAGGCGCAATCGAAGGGAGTTCTTGCCTAAGATAACCAACCTGCGGGAGTTAAAGGAGTTGATGGAGAACGGAGGGCTTGAGGAGTTCCTCTCAAAAGAGACAGAGATAAGGATGGAAGGCGCAGATGAATGAGCAAACCAAAAAAAACAGCAACGTCTGCCAAGCCCGGTGATGCAGTAAAGGATTGCATTTTCTGCAAAATAATCAAAGGAGAAATACCTTGCGCAAAAATTTATGAGGACAAAGAGTTCCTGGCCTTCCTTGACATCATGCCTATCAATCCAGGGCACACCCTGGTCATTCCAAAGGTTCATTGCAAGAACCTGCTTGACTTCCCAAAATCAGCAAGTGAAAAACTTGCTGGTTCAGAAAACACTCGTTTTCTGAAATCAGAGGAGGCTGATTTGATTGAGTTCATAAAAAAGGTTGCGACTGCAGTTGTCAAGGCTGTCAATGCTGACGGCTTCAACCTTGGCATGAACAACGGAGAAGCAGCAGGCCAGATAGTTCACCACGCCCACTTCCACATCATCCCAAGATTCTCAACTGACGGCTTGCATCACTGGCCCCACAAGGAAATCTCCAAAGAAGACATGGACAGGATACAGAAAAAAATAATTGGCTTCTTATAAAGAAATTAATCCATTCACCAGTGCGTCATTCTCTTTTGCAACCTAAGGATAATTTTATAAATCCTAACTACAATAAATATGCTAATGTCAAAAAAAGAGGCTAAGACTTGTTGGGCATATTGGTCCTGTGACCCGAGGATTATGCAGAAATGCTACGCTTTTCTGTACGGCACAGGAATCCGGTGCTGGGAGCTAGCAGGCACTGGCTGCAAAGACCCTTACTGCTTCTTACTTAAGAAAGCATACAGATATTGTTGGGAATGCCCTTGGTTCAAGAAAGTCAACCCGGGTTTCTTTAAACAATAATTTCTCTCTGCAAAAGGTTAAAATAGTAAGCTTTTTATAAAGCAATCTTTTCTATTCTAATAAAAGTTTGTCGGCGTAGTTCAGCCTGGCTAGAGCGCCACGCTCATATGGTTGAGCGATGAGCTGAAAAGCAATGATTAATCGCTCTCACCCAGGAAACGTGGAAGTCGGGGGTTCAAAAGAGCTTTTTGTCGCTCACTACGTTCGCTTAAAAACCTCGGAAAAACCATGAGGGCAGGATATTCCTTCGGAAATCCTGCGCGATTTGAATGATAAAAGCTCGGAAGGTCCCCTCGCCGACATTATGCTTTTTAGTTCATATTTCTTAAATCTGAGTTCGCGATATGTTAGGCAATACAAATATCATTCTTTAAAAGAATAAAGGTTTTAAATAAAAGAAGACTTCCAAAACTTATGATTGAAGAAAGCTTGAGAAGGGGGGATGAAATAAAATGGGTGTTGGACAAAAAATAGGAAAATGGCTTAAAGAAGCTTTATTGTATGGGGGAATAGTCATGGTGATTTTTCTTTTTTTCTATTTTGTTGTATCCAGATTAATCGGGTATAATGCTTCTGCTACCTTATTTGTACTGCTAATTATTGTTTGTGCAGCAGTAGGCATTCCTGACTTAGTTAAGAAAAAGATCAAATCAATCAAAGGAAAAAAATAACTTTAGGCTTTGAAAGAGTTATCAATAGCTCTTTGCAAAATAAATCCGAGTAGTTGCTTTGTTGCCGCAGCCACAGGCGCAGTTCTCACTAACTTTCTGCTCTTCAAAGGGTATGTTAATGCTCTTGGCTCCTGTCTCATCCTTTACTTTTGCCTCGCACTGGGCACTGCCGCACCAAGGGGCAAATGCTATCTTTCCGCTCTCAATCGCTTTTTTTAGCTCGTGCATAGAACCTGTTTTTACAATGCTTTCTTCTAAAAATTTCTTTGCCTTGTTGTACATGCTGTCCTGGATGTCTGCGAGAACCTTGATAGTCTTGACAATTATCTCCTTTACAGGCACATTCTCCTTTATGCCAGTATCCCTTCTTACAAACACAACATGCTCTTTTTCAAGGTCTTTTGGGCCGAGCTCTATCCTTAGCGGGACTCCCTTGAGTTCCCAGTAATTGAATTTGAAGCCTGGGCTGTACTCCTGCCTGTCATCAAGCTCTACTCTGAAAGTCTTAAGCTCTTTCTTGATGCTGTTGGCCAGCTCAAGGATTTTCTCATTAATGGTTGGCTTGTTGCTGAAAAGAATAGGAACTATAACTATCTGTACAGGAGCTATCCTGGGTGGAAGAACAAGACCTTTATCATCTCCATGCATTGCTACCATTATGCCTATGCTCCTGGTTGTGAAACCCCAGGAGTTCTGCCAGACAAACTGCTTTTTTCCCTCCTTGTCAAGGAAGGAGATGTCAAATGCCTTGGCAAAGTTCTGGCCAAGTAAGTGAGTGGTGCATCCTTGGATTGCTTTTCCGTTTGGCATGAATATCTCGATGCTGTTTGAGTAGACCGCTCCTGCGAATTTTTCTGTGTCTGACTTCCTTCCTTTTAGGACAGGGATTGCGTAGAGCTCCTCATAAGCCCTGGCATAAATGTTAAGTATATCCATTGTTTCTTTCTCTGCCTCCTCCCTGGTTGCGAATGCAGTATGGCCTTCCTGCCACAAGAACTCACGGGTTCTTAGGAATGGGACTGGGTGCTTGAACTCCCATCTTACCACGTTGTTCCACTGGTTAAGCCTTAATGGCAGGTCCCTGTAGGAGCGTATCCATTTCTTGTAGGAATCATACATTATTGTTTCGCTTGTTGGGCGTATTGCCAGGCGCTCCTCGAACTTGGTATCTCCATGCTCAGTGACCCAGGCAACTTCTGGGCTGAAGCCTTCCACATGCTCCTGCTCTTTTTTGAGCAGGCTCTCAGGGATGAGTAATGGGAAATAGGCGTTCTCAACACCTACTTTCTTTATCTCCTTGTCAATGAAGTCCTGGATGACCTCCCAGATTGAGTAGGCGTAAGGCCTTATAACCATGCAGCCGGACACAAGGCTGTACTCTGTCATCTCAGACTTCTGGATTACCTGGGTGTACCACTCGCTGAAGTCGCTGCTCTTAGCCACAGTAATGCCTAGCACTGATTTCTCCAGCTTCTCCTCTTCAAGCCTTGCTTCCAGCTCTTTTTTTTCTTTTTCTTGTTCCTGGAATGCTTCCTCAGGCTTTGCTTGCTCATTCTTTTTCTCGATCTTCTTTTTCTGCACTTTTACCTTCCTCTTGGGATGAAAAACTTTCTTTATCCTTCTTAAAGGCTTTTTTGCTTTCTTCTTCCCTTTTTTCTTTTTACCAGCCATTTTAAGCTCACATTTATAAGCATTTCCAAAAATAAGGTCTTGTTGGCCCTTAAAATAAAGTGGAATTTGTTCTTTCGTCTCAAAAAGTTTTACCCAGATTTTTTATCCAGGTTTTTACCCGGGCTTATTTGGTCTTGAATAATCCTCCTAAGCCAATGATCAGGAACATGGCGGTATACCAGTTAAGGTCCCACCAATAATCTCCCCAATTCATTATGTCCTTTATAAGGTATATTACTCCTATAACAAGGACTAGCCAGCTAAGCCACGTAGGCCACTTCACGATTCCACCCCCTATGATTTTATATTCCCTGAATTCCGGACTATTTAAAGCTTTTTATTTGGTCCCTGATTTACCAGCTTTATTCTTATTAAGCATTCACTACTCGCTTATCATAAAAACAAGGCTTAAATGAGGCTCTGGGCGTTTTTCAGTTTAGCTTTTATGTATATTGATACCGAAAGATTTATAAAGACAGATTTCCAGAAAAGAAGTAAAGCGATATTTGTAAAAATAGTAGAATCGTTTTGGGGGACACTCATATGATAGAATCAGACGTGAGAAAGTTCTTTATGCTTGAGGAAGGCGTTCAGGTAGATAGGCATGTAAGAGTAATTGATAACGCCTTTGTTTTTACCAATGAAAGAGGAGAGACTGTTTCTAAGAAGCAGAAAATCACAGAGGATTTGATTAAGAGCGTGGTTTCTGAGCTTGTAGGCGAAGAGGCAATTCCTATCGTGTTTTACCTTCGCGGCAAAAAGCAGATTTCAGAGTTCATAATCGCAGAAGAGCTGGACCTGGAGATACACTTTACCAGGAACCTGCTTTACAGGCTGCTCGAGTTCAACATTGTTTCCTTCATCAGGAAGAAGGACAGGATAAAGGGCTGGTACATCTGCTATTGGGACTTCAACGAGCACATGGTGCCTTATCTTGCAGAGAAGATACGCCTTTCAAAGATTTCCAGGCTCAAGGAGAGGCTGGACAAGGAGCAGAAGTTCAACTTCTACATGTGCAGGAACGCCTGCACCAGGATGCCCTTTGAGAAGAGCATGGAGTTCAACTTCAAGTGCCCTGAATGCGGAGAGCTCATGCACGAGCAGGACAATGCCAGGACCAAGGAGTTCATCCAGACCCAGATAAAGGAGCTGGAGAGCAAGAAAGGGTTCTGATTCGCTTATAATGAAAATCTTTAAATACTTTCTTTTTCTTAATTAATATATGGAATTCAAAGAGAGAAAGCACGGGTTCGGGCTGTCAGACATTGCCTTCAGGCTTTCGGGCAAGAAAGCAGTGGTTGAGACAGAGGTTATTCATGGGAAACGCCTGAATATCATATTCACTTTCTTTAACAAGGCTAATTATGAGCGCGAATTAAGGGACTGGCTGGATTTTCAGAAAAAGAGGCTCTGGCAAAGGGAGAGTGGCCAGAAGGTTGAAGGGTTCAAGATTCTCGAAGGAATGAAGAAGAAGCCTCGAATCAGCTATGGCGAGTTTATAAAAACAGCTGTGCCTTTCTTTTCCAGGATAATCTTTGAAGCCTTCTCTGATAATCCTTCATTTTTTGGCAACATGGATGAGACCATAATCCAGATAAAAGTGGAAAGAGCAGAGCGTTGGGAGTATGACCGGGCCTCCAAGGAGTACTCATTTGAAGGAGCTTTTCCTTATTCCACGCCAGATTATTTTGTCCACAAGGCAATGCAGAGCGGCTTATTGGACTTGGACCATTATTTCATTGCCTTCAGCGGCTTCTACATCCTCCAGGCAATAGTGGCGCCTTATGTTTACCTGCATCGGATTGATTATAACTTCTTCTACAAGTACCTTACCCATGAGATAGAGCATTACCATAGTTATGCAATGGGGTATTATCATCCAGAGTTTGAGCTTGAGAAAAGCCTAGGACCCCACATGGCAGCTAGCTCTGATTACACTCTGCTTTCCCTGCAAAAATGCCTTTCAGACTTGAGAAATGAGGGATTTGCTGATTTCAGGAAGAAAAGATTCACTACAAGAATACAAGTTGTGCCTAGGATTATAAGGAACTTCAGGAACTTGGTGAGAAGGATCCCCCAGATAAGGAAGAAGCAAGGAGTAAGCGATTTCTATGAAAAGGAGATATATGCTGGCTCAATGGAAGGAGTGTATTACTGCGGCTATATAATGGCTTTTTTCATTACCTACTCCCTTGACCCTCGTTTTTCAAAAATAGTTTTTAATAATGGGTCTGAAGCAGGGCTTGAACAGCTTTCAAAGGCTTTTGACACAGAAAAAGAGTTTTACATCACACCTCCTTCTCCAAAAGCATATGATGAAGCCATGAATATCATTAATAATTCAGATGCTGTGGCTTTCTTGAAAAGGTATGAGGAAGCTTGCGCACGGTTAGGCTTGAATCCAGACTCAATGGTGCTGACCATGAGCTTGTTTAAGCAGTTATGGAATGAGGCTGAATATATTTTTGAAAAAGAAGAGCTGGCTAAGATAAGGAAAGAGCATTATTATCCTGCGTTTTAGCCTTGGCTTTTTAAATTCATTTGAGTGCTTCTATCTTTTCAATATCCTTAACTCTCTGCTTGGCATCAATGCTGGTGCGGAAGATGTTCCAGAACGCCTTCTGCAGCCATTCCACCCATGCCTCATCGTAAATTTCGTAAAATATCCTGGTTTTCTGCTTGAGCTCGCTCTTCTTGTAATTAGCAGGGTTCTTCTCTTCCTTGAGGCGTATCTCCTTGTCATCGATTACAAACCCTCTCAGGGGCTGGCTGGCATGCCTTATCTCTATGGCTTCTCGCCCTATCTTGTGGTTTATCTGCATTATCCTCTTAAAATTCTCAAGCGAGGTTATGTCTATCCTGGCCAGCACCTTGAAGCCCACCCCTCTTCTTGCTGCTTCCTCAATGAACTCAAGGATGTTCTTCTTCTTCTCTTTCATCTCAAGGAAGCTCATGTTGCCTGCGAAGTAAAGCACCTGGTGCTCTGCCTTTGAGAAAAGCCCTGCAAGGTTCTGCTCTTTTGAGACGCTCTCATCCTCCACAATCTCTGAGAAAGCCCTTTTCTTGCCTTCGGGAACATACTGGTAGATGTCAAGAGGGCTGAAATCCTCTTTGTTCTTAGCTGTCTCTATCTGGCGGAAGAGCCTTTCCTGGAAC
>DATEYH010000055.1:0-5964 GCA_035256305.1 Candidatus Nanoarchaeia archaeon | reverse complement strand
CATGTGGGCTGGCTCTTCCTGGCAGACAAAAACTCCAAAATTGAAAATTATAGCAACAGCAGCAGCAGATATGAACATGGATTACACCTATGGCTGCAGTTGCATCCAAATCCTTGACAGCATGGTAGCAACCACTGGGTTTGACTTCGGGGGTCACTACAAGTATGGATGTAGCAAGAGCATACTAGAGGACTGGAACAGAGGAACTTATTACGTAGGCCCAACCCTCATTGAAACACTAACTGTACCTGCTAATACAGCCACAGCAACTTCAAGCGCAGAAGCCTTGGAGTCAAACAAGGATTATTTCCTTAAGGCTTATGGAACTGCCTGCGCTGAAATGAACTCCCCTCCTACCTGTACCATCTTCTTTGATGCGGAGTGCGCCCAGAATGAGAATGGAGCTAACAAATCATGGATGGATGGTGTTGAAGGTTACGAAGGATATGGATTAAATTTGCTTGACCTAAAAATAGACGGCAACTTTGTGGATTGGGGAGCCTGTAACGCACAGCACATATACCAGATACCATACGCAGGGACAGGAAACCTACTATCAGTGATCTATGACATATATTATCCGAACAATAACGGAAACCTGTTCGTTGACCTCATTGAAGACAAGTGGGTAGACCTCTGGTAAAAACTCTTTAAATTTTTTCTTTTATTTTTCTTTCTTCTTTCTCTTCTAACAGAAAACTTTATATTCTCATAAGTCTGGAGTAAGTATTAAGAAGTAGTTAAGAGGTGGTTTTAATGATATCTGGCAGGTGGCATTCGTTGATCATTCTTTTCGTTGTGGCTCTTGTCGCTATTATGAGCATCGTGGTTGTTGCTGTGAATAATTCTCTTACTGAAGTTGTTAAGGGCAATGGCTTGATTACTCAGACCGTGCCTTTGGTTGGCGGAAAGGAAGCGGAGACTGCAAGGATTGCTTTCAGCAGCAGGATTGGCTTTGACAGGAGCGGCAGTCCTAGCGGTAATTTACATGTAAGGTTCCAGAAAGTGAGCAATCCGGAGTATGATAATGGAGATTTCCAGGCTACTTCTATCACCAGCCTAGAGATTATTAGCTGCTCTGGCTCAGCAAGGGTTGCGAAGTTTGTGGCTTTTGGAAAATTCAATAATCAGCTGGGCTGGGCCTTATCAGGCTGGATTACTGACCTTGAAGAGCCTTGGGGAGAAGTTGATGGTGCCAGGTTTTATCTGTCCTATGGTGGTCAAACTCCAGCGCCCTATGACAGCTCTACAAGCGGAGACTTCTTTAACGACTTCAACTTGAGCGTAGGAATCTGTAATGAAGAAGTACGGGCTACGAGGCTTGACGGCGGCAACTTGCAGCTGATTTGAAAAAAAAGGCTTTTTCCTCTCGCGAGTTTGTCGCAAAATTACTACTCGGCTTACTTGATCAGCCTCGCCGTGCCTTTGCTAGCCAACTTGACTTGGCGTAGCAAACAATGGCAGCGACGTATTTCGCGACAAACTCTCCTCTCACAAAAGTTTATAAACAGCTCTATTTTTCTTACTATTACAATGAAACAAAAAATAATAATTTGCGGGTTATTCATAGTTTTTTTATTGGCAGGCTTTTGCCTTGCTCAACAAGAGAGTTCAGACACTGTAAAGCCAGGAAGGGTTCCTGGTCAGTTTTTCTACGGCTTGGACAGGCTTTCTGAAAGGGCCCATCTGACTTTAACAGCTAATAATCTTAAGAGGGCGCAGCTTCATCTCAATCATGCTGATGAGAGGCTTGCTGAGCTTAATGAGGTTGTGAGCAAGAACAAGATGAAGTATGTTGATAAGCTGGTCAAGTATCATGATGATGAATTGGCAGCGGCTGAGGAAGAGGTTGGCAAGGCTGCTGCATTGGGAAAGAACACTACTGAATTGTCTGCTCATGTTGCTGCAATGACTTACAAGCACATAGCTGTTCTTCAGGGAGTCTTAGAAAAAGTGCCTGAGCAGGCAAGAGAGGGCATTCTCCGCGCTATTAATGCTTCTCAGAGCGGTTATGCTAATGCTGTTAATCGTATTGAAAAAGAGACTGGCAAGCCTGCGGATGTGCCTAAGCCTGAGCAAGAACAAGAGCAGGAGCAAGGAGAAGAGCCAGGCCCTGAGATGGAGCAGGAGCAGCAAGGCAATGGCAAGCTAAAGATGCAGATCACTGACAAGCCAGCATTGCTTAACATTACCAAGCTCGAAATCACCATCTCAAGCGTTAAGGTGCATACTTCTAGCGAGGTTTTTGAAGGAGAAACTTGCGCTAATGAGAGCTATGTTGAGCTTGAGTGCGAGAACGAGACAATCATCACTCCTAACTGCACCAACATCACAGGCATAATCCAGAACTGCACTAACATAACAGAGATTCAAGAAATCTGCACTAACATCACAGAGGAGCAGGAGGTTTGCGTGAACCAGACTTTCCAAAACCAGACCTGCGCAGAGGACCAGTGCGATGGAGGAGTATTTGTTGAGGAAGAGTGCGTTAACGGAACCCTTATCCCTGGCGAGTGCATAAATGTATCTTATGAAGCGCCGGTATGCCATAATGAGACTATAGTCACAGGAGAGGATTGCGTGAATGAAACAGTGGTTGTTGGCCAGGATTGCATTAACACTACTGGAGTCATAGGAGAAACCTGCGTGAATGAGACTTCAACAGAGGAGACTTGCGGGAACGTTACCAAGACAAGGACTATCTGCACCGAAGCCTCAGGAGGAGGCGATGCAGGCTGGAAGGTTGTGGTCAATGCCTCAAAGACATTTGACCTAATTGCCCTGAAGAATGTCAAGGAATTCCTTGGAGAGACTGAGCTAGAAGCAGGCAAGTACACCCAGATAAGGCTTTACATCTCAAGCGCAACCCTGCAGACTAATGGCACGACTCAGAACCTGACAATTCCTAGCGGCGCAATAAAGCTGATACACCCATTCATAGTCAGTCCCAACGCAACAACAACCTTGACGATTGACTTTGACGCAGAGAAGTCAGTGCACTTGGCAGGAAGCAAGTACCTCATGAAGCCTACGATCAAGGTAATTGCAGGATAGAATAAGCCTTAAAATTTTTTATTTCTTTTTCTTATTATTTCTCTCCATTAGCAATGGCGGCCCGTGCTCTCCAATATGAGGAAGCCTGAGAACAGAGAAAGACAGGAGAGTCGCAATGATTGCCACCAAGTACCATCCAAAACCAATAGCCATGCCTATGGCTGCTGACATCCAGATGGTAGCAGCGGTTGTGACTCCAACAATAGAGCCTTTGTAATGCATGATTATTCCTGCACCCAAGAAGCCTATTCCTGTGACAATGTTCGCAGCAATCCTGCCTGTAGAATTAGGCTCAATATAAAGGGATATCATGGTGAAGAGCATTGAGCCCATGCAAACCAAGGTCTGGGTCCTAACACCAGCAGGCTTCTCCCTTGAGCCACGCTCAAAGCCAATAAGGAATCCTGCTACAAAGGCGAACACAAAGCCTATGAGGAACTTAATCTCAACTGATACCATTGATATGTCTACCATTCAGCATCATCATTAACATTGCTGGTTTAAAAATCTTCGCTACCACTAACGAATAAACAAATAAAAGGTTAAACAAGAATCAAACAAGTTGGAAGTTAAACAAGCTAAAATTAAGCAAGTCAAAGTTTGAGTCAAAAGTCGAATAGATATGAAAACTTCAAGAAAACAACATTATCATCTAACTGTAGCGAGGAGTTCTTGGTTGAGTTATACACCAGGAAGAGCCTGCTCTTAGCATTAAGGTCATACTCCAAAAGGGCATTAATGGAGTGCCCTTGCTCTCCGTTCATGACTTTCTGGGCAAGCACCTTGATGAATAAGTCCTTGGTAATGGCGTAATTAACCCTGCCGACTATTAGCCTCTTAACCTCGTCAAGCTCGCCGCTTCCATAGTATTCATAAGAGTTGTTTAAGCTAAGGCTTAATGACAAGTTACTCCTAGGATTGGCAGTAATCATGAATTCAAGGTTATTGTTCTTGCCCAGGTATTTGTCATAGTAATCAAGGAAATCTCCTGTGGAGCCCTCGATTCCTAAGCTAATCATCTTGCTGGAATCTGTCATTATCTCAGCAGACAAGGTTTTGTAATTGTAAGTCCTCCAATTATTTGAGCCATTAATAACATCCTCATAGTACTCCTTTGCAATGGAATAGTTGAGGTCCATCACCCAGTAGCCCAGGTGCCAGAGTTTTTCAGGAAAGTCAAAAATAGTAAAAAGGCTATTGCGGAGTTGGCTAAGCTGGAAAACCCCGCTTGTGTCATAATAAGCAGATGCTCTTGGCCCAAGGTATATCTGCCTTATGCCAAACTTTTCAGGCCTTGGATTAATGCTGGCGCTGAACTCGCCTCCCATAAGGTCATTCCTCTCCATATAGCCCATCTCATTAATAGTGAAGTTCTTGCCAAGCAAGCCTCCTGAAAGGTTCACATTCCATAAGTCAGTGTTCCTCCCGACTCCACCCACAAAAAGATAGTCATCCCCCTTAATTCCAGGATTAAAGCTCTTTGCAACCATAAAGCCTGCACTGTAATACTTGCTAAAGCTGAAATTCCCATCAATGCCAAGCGCCCTTGAATAGCTGTATGCGCCATTGCCCTGGAAATCCTTGGTTGTAAGCATGAGCCCGAGTGAGGAGCGGTCAAGCACATCCTTTTTCACTCTCAGCACTCCGTAATTAGTGAACGGCTCTGTTGCATCCCCGAAAAAAGAGTATTGCCTAGCGCCTGTCAAGGCGTCAATAAAGCCGAGCTCAAAGCCATTAGTCTTTCCAGTCATTTTGAAGCCTGTAAGGATAGGGGCTACTGAGCCGTCAGGAAGCTTTCTTCCAATCCTTCTTGAATAGAACATCTGGACCGGCATTGAGAAAGTGCTTGCTCCCTCAAGAAAAAAAGGCCTTTTCTCAGGGAAGAATTTCTCATAGCGAGTAACATCAATCCTCTCAAGGTCTGACTCTATCTGGCCAAAGTCAGGATTAACTGTTGCATCAAGCATCATATTAGATACCGGGCTATATTTCAAGTCTAAGCCTGCGTTCTTGTCAAAAAAGCTCTGCCTCTGGCCATTCGAGACAAGCTTCTCGCTTGAAGCCATTGCATAAGGCAATATTTCCAATCCTTTGCCTGATTTGATATCCTTGATTCCAACAAGCTCCCCTGCCCTGTCAATCCTTCTGAAGCCAAAGTCCCTTTCAAAAGAAGCCCAGGAAGCACTCTCGTTTTTCCTGCTAATGCTCCTTAAAAAATTAATCCCCCAACTCTGCTCCTGCTGTGAAGACACTTTCAAGATTTTTAAAGGAATAGCAATCTCAGCAAACCAGCCCTTGTCATTAACCTTAACTCCAGAGCTCCAAACAGCATCCCAGCTGGTATCGCCAATCTCATGATAATCTTCTCCGCCTCCGCCTGATGAGCCCAGGAATGCGTCTGTCTGCACCCCGCCAGCAGTTAGCGTGAATATGTAAGCATTCCTCTTGTCATTGAAAGTTGATAGCAGAACGCTTACCTTGTCAGAAGATGAGGCGGTGTCTCTCTGGGTAACTCTCCTGATAATCTTGCTGGGCTCAGAGTCAAAGTTCTCAAACCCAAAGTAAATATTGTGCTCATCATACAAAACCTTAACCTCTGTTTTCTCAGAAACAGCATCCCCTTCATTAGGGTTGGTCTGCTTGAACCCATCAACAACAGCAGCCTGCTGCCACACCAAATCATCAAGGCTTCCGTCTATCTTCGGCCCTTTCTCTATCTTCACTGCCTCAACCTTTGGCACAACAAGCTCTGCCTGGGTCTTGGGATTCTTAGCGCTTGCGCCAGCACTAAAGCCATATAAGGCTAATACTGCTCCTGCTGTTGCAATAAATCTTCTCAGATTCAAGTTCTCCACCTTCTTTTTTTCAAAAGCGCAAAGAATGCGTCATAACTCTTTGCTAAATATTTTA
>DATEYH010000054.1:0-7179 GCA_035256305.1 Candidatus Nanoarchaeia archaeon | reverse complement strand
CACAAAATTATTTATATGTCTTTAATGCATTCTGCTTTTATGGTTGAGGAGGTGGGTTATGGTACAAGAAGAGTTTGACACTAAAGAGAGGAACATTAAAAATCATGGGTTTGAAGACACTGATGATTTGCTTCACACCCTACGCAACAATCCTGAGATAAAGTTTGTTAGGTTCATCACAGCAGACATGCTTGGAGAACGTGAGTGCAGCTTCACAGTGCCTGTGGGTGAGGTTGATAAGAATTCCCTCAAAAAAGGGTTTGATGCTTCCTCGCTCTATCCTGAGAGGATAAAGGAGAGCGACAAGCTGGCCTTCCTAGACCCAACAACTGCAAGGGTTTTTCCAGTGACTTATCAGACAAGGACTCCTGGCTTTGAGAGGAAATGGAACGAGCTCATAATCTTCGGCGATGTGATTGACCCTAAGAACGGCGAGTATGTGTATGATTCAAGGACAAAATTGAAAAAAGCCCTGAAAAAAGCAGAAGAGGTTAGTGGCGCAGACACAGTGAATGTTGGGCCAGAACTTGAGTTCTTCCTTTTCAAGGCAGACGAGGCAGGCAACCCCATTATTAGCGACGGCAAGCCAGTGCTTGTTGACAAGGGAGGATATTTCAAGGGAGGCAAGCACGGCGAAGTGAGAAAGGAAATCCAGTTGCTGGTCTCTGAGATGGGCTATCGCTTTGAGTACGATCATCACGAAGTCGCGCCTAGCCAGCATGAGATTGACGTGCGCTACATGAACGCCATGGACATGGCTGATTTCATGATGCTCTACCGCTATGCTGCAAAGAGAGTGGCTCATAGCCATGGCTTGTTCGCAAGCTTCATGCCCAAGCCAATGATTGGCCAGAACGGAAGCGGCATGCACGTCCACCAGTCATTGTTCAAACAAGGAAAAAATTTGTTCTATGACAAGCATGACAAGCATGAGCTTTCAGAAACAGCCTACCAATACATGGCAGGACTGATGAAATATGCTCCTGAAATCACAGCCTTCCTTAACCAATGGACTAATTCATACAAGAGATTGGTGCCTGGCTATGAAGCACCAGTATATATTTGCTGGGACCCACAGAACAGGTCAAACCTGATAAGGAAGCCAGAGTATGAGCCAGGACATGAGAAAGCAGCCAGGCTTGAGCTAAGAAGCCCTGACCCTGCTGCAAATCCTTACCTTGCGCTGGCAATGATGATAAGCGCAGGAGTGCAAGGAATAATAGAGAAGCTTCCAAAGCCAGAGCCAAGCAACCTTAATGTTTACAAGCTCAGCCAAGATGAGCGGAATGCTCTTGGCATTAAGAGCCTTCCAGGAAGCCTAGAAGAAGCATTAGCTCTTGCAGAGAAGAGCGAACTGGTTAAGAGCGTTGTGGGAGAAAGATTCCTTGATGACTATATTAGGATTAAGATGAAGGAAATTGAGAAATCCAAAGCATACAGCAAGGAATTAATGCCAGATGACTCAAAGCTTTCAAGATATGAGCTGGAAGAGTTATTGCCAATACTTTAAGATGCTTCAGCTATCGTATTTTTCACTATCTCGTATGCTTCTGGGCAGGCTTCTGCATCATTGATAGGACCCTTTCCAGGCTCGCTCTTAAAATTAATTATCTCGGTGTGAGTACAACCCTTGATCGAGTAATGTTCTGCTCCTGCAAGCTTGGTTGAGTCCAAAGAAACTATTATGTCTGAATTGGCAAAATACCTTCTTTGCTGCTCGCGCATCGCATTAGTGAGCACTGGCAGGTCGAATAACAGGGTGCTGTTGTCAAGGCTGTAAGTCCCTATGCTCACAATTTTCTCCCTATAACCAGCATCTGCCGCATCAAGCTGGTTGAGGAATTCGCTGTCAGGCATCATCTGCTCAACCTCTAATTCCCTGCCTGTGAACAAGTGAAGAATCATAAGGATGATTTCTGACCTTGTGAAGTCATTAAACCCGTAATGCGGAGTTGCTAGCGTTATGACTTTCTTGACATTGCCGCTTCCTGATTCAACCATGTACTGCCTAGAGACAAGCCCTCCCATGCTGTGAGCCAGGATGATGACGTGGTCAGAGTCTGTGCATTCCAAGACTAGGTCAACAGCATGCTCAAGCTCCTTTGCATAATCCTCTATGCCATGGTTCTTGTTCTGCTCAGTATAATACTCTGCGCTCACACTAACAGCCTCAGGCCATCTTTCAGGGCAAACAGACTCATTAGTCTTAGAGTCAACTATTCCCTTATAATCTGCAATTCCGTCCTCATCCATCTTAACCGCATAATCAGAGAAGTCAACTGCCCTGCCCATCCAGCCGTGCACCAGGATGATTGGATAAGCTGATGAAAAGCCTTCCTCGCTGATATTGGTGGTGTTATTAACAGTCGGTATAGCCTCCTCTTGCCTTTTCATCGTAACCAGCAACATCATGAGAATAAGAGCAGCGATTAGGATGATTTGAAAGATTTTTTTCTTTTTCATTAATCAATCAGAAGATAGTTGTTATTTAAATGTTATTGCCTGAGGTTAACAAGGCACGCCTTTATCAGTCCATAGAACAGCGGAGCAGGATTTTCAAGCCTGCTCTTCAGCTCAGGATGAGCCTGGGTTCCTACAAAATATTTGTGCTTTGCTCTTGGAAGCTCGATAAACTCAACAAGCTTTCCATCAGGGCTCATGCCAGAGAACACTAATCCTTTATCATTTAGCAGTTTGTGATATTCAGGATTAACCTCATACCTGTGCCTATGCCTCTCGCTCACTTCCTCTTGTTTTCCATAAAGCTCCCAGATAAGGCTTTTCTCTTTCATAACCGCAGTATAAGCTCCCAGCCTCATAGTGCCTCCTTTGTCAGTTATCTTTTTCTGCTCAGGAAGTATGTCAATCACAGGATGCTTGGTTTTCCCCTCAACCTCTGTTGTGTTAGCGTCTTTCAAGCCACACACATCCCTGGCAAATTCAACAACTGAGAGCTGAAGCCCTAAGCATATTCCGAGCAAGGGAATGTTGTTCTCCCTGCAATACCTTATCACTTCTATCTTTCCCTCAATGCCCCTGCTGCCAAACCCTCCTGGTATGATGACGCCGCATATGCCTTTCAAGAGTTTCTTGGCATCCTGCTGGTTTTTTACATTAGTGGTCTCTATCATCTTGACATTAATCCTTGTTTTCAGGTTGGCGCTGCAATGCTTCAAAGCCTCGAGAATGCTAGCATAGGAATCCTCGAGCTTGGTGTACTTGCCACAGATGGCTATGCTGACTGTCTTGTCAAGCTTATCCAGGTTGTCGACGAGCTTCTTCCACTCAGGCCTGACTCCTGAGCTAATGCCGAGCCTCTTATTTATTATATCATTAATGCCTTCATTTGAGAAAACAACAGGCATCTTGTAGACGCAATCAACATCCACTCCTGAGATTACTGCGTTCTTCTCAACGCCGCAGAAAATGCTTATCTTCTCCTTAATTTTGTCATCAAGGTACTCAGAGCACCGCCCGATAATTATGTCAGGCTCAATCCCCCTCTCCCTTAGCAAGGCAACTGACTGCTGGGTTGGCTTGCTCTTCTGCTCATGCACATTGCTCGGGATAGGGATGTAAGTCAGGTGAACATAAAGAATGTTTTCTGCACCAACTTCCCGCTTTAGCTGCCTGCAAGCCTCTATGAACAACTCATTCTCAATGTCCCCTACTGTTCCCCCGATTTCTATGAGCACAACATCTGCTTTCTCCTCATGAGCAACCTTGTAGAACCATTCCTTTATCAGGTCAGTCACATGAGGTATGAGCTGGACTGTCTTTCCAAGATAATCCCCGCGCCTCTCCTTGACCCTTATGGCCTCGTAAACCTTTCCCATGGTTAGGTTCCAGTTGAACTTGCAATTAACTCCAAGAAACCTTTCATAATGGCCAAAGTCCATGTCAACCTCTCCGCCGTCATCAAGCACAAAGACTTCGCCGTGCTCAATAGGATTCATAGTTCCAGGGTCAACATTAAGATAGCCGTCACATTTTATTGGAATAACCTTCAAGTCTGCCTTGGTTATCAGGTTGCCAATGCTTGCAGCTGCAACACCCTTGCCAAGGCCAGAGAGAACGCCGCCTGTGACCACGATGAATTTCTTATTAGTCTTTTTATCAGGCATTATAAGATAAAGCAACAAGTTATATTTAAAGATTTGGGAACTTGGGAGTTTGTCGCAAAATTACTACTCGGCTTACCTGATCAGCCTCGCCGCGCCTTGCCTTCATTAACATTCAGGCAAATGAAGGCAGCGACGTATTTCGCGACAAACTAGGAAACCAGAACAAATTTAGTCTTCAGAACTCTCCTCTTCCTGATCAAAAACCTCATTTTCAATCTTGCAGCCAGCATACCTGTCATAAAATGCTTCTTGCTTTTTCCCAAGGCTCAACTCTTCCTTTGAAAGGACAACATAAGGAGGGGTTGGTTTTATGAACCTCCAGGAACAGGAAAAGGTGTAAGCTCCCTGGTGCAGGATTGCAAGCACATCCCCTTTCCTAAGAGAATCTCCGAAGTAAGAGTAGCCCCAGATGTCTGATGGGTCGCATAATGAGCCATAGATTATCTTCCTGTTGAACTTGTGAGAAGGCCTTGAGACATTAACAATTATTGGGAAAGCATACTCATTAAACCTGTAATCCCCAAGCATGTTAATTCCTCCGTCAACAATCACGCAATCCTGCTTTGCAGCAACCACTTTCAATAGGATAGTGGTGGAATGCGTTGCTATGTACCTGCCTGGCTCTGTGAATAAAATCACGTTAGGATTAAGGCTTAAGATGTATTTTTTCAGGTAAAAAGCTATTTTCTTTGCAAAAACACCAAGGGGAGCTGTTTTGAGCAGGAAGAATTCATAAGGGTCAAACCCATATTGCTGGTTGTGGTTGTTAGAGTAATCCTCGATAGCTTCGTGAATGCTTCCTTTCTCGCTCACCTTGGTGAGCAAAGCCTGGTCTTCTGGGTAAAATCCCCCTCCTATGTCAAGGAATTCCAGCTTGGAAAGCTCTTGCTCTGAGAAATTAGCCTTAAGATACTCTCCAATCAGTTTTATGTTCTTGACATAGCGCTCAGGAGTCTGGTTCCCGCTTGCGTGAAAGTGAAGCCCAATCCAGCTGAAATGCTCATCATTAGCTATCATCTCATAAGCCTTTCTGAAATCTGTGAGGTGAATCCCGAACTTAGCCCATTCCTTTGTCAGGGCATTGTCTGAGTTCAGCCTGAAACTGATTCTTACCTTGCCATTGTTTTTTTCTCCATTGATTTTCTCGCCATTCTCTTTCTCGCCGTTACCTTTATCTTTCCCATTAGCCCTTGCAACCAGCTTCTTCAACCTCAGGAGCTCATCAACATTATCAATGTTAATTATTACCTTATCCTTGTTATTGATTGCCATCTGAAGCTCCTCCTCGCTCTTTCCAGGCCCAGAAAACATAATTTTATCAAAGCCAAGCTTCAAGGCCAGCTCAAGCTCGAACAATCCTGCAACATCAGCATTGAATCCTGCTTTCTTCACTGTACTTATGAGCGCTGGGAAGTCATTGCACTTGAAAGCATAGAAGAATTCTGCAGTTGGCAGGGCTTCTCTGAAAGTCTGGATGAAAAAATTAGCTTTCCTCTCCAGCTCATCCTGGTCAAGGAGATATTGCGGGGTTCCAAAGGCTTTTGCGCTCTTCAAGATGTTTTCCCTGTCAATAGCTCCAACATACTTGTGGAATATGCCAGGCTCAGTAGTCTCAACCCTATCTGTCAATATCTTCTTTATTATCTTGATTATTTTTTCAACTTTTTTCATCTTTAAATTAATTTATTCTTTCTCTTTAAATATGTTTTTTATTTTTGCAAAGAATTCCGAAAACCTCTCGCTGAACAGTAGCGAAGCAGAGTGGAGAGTTCGAGAATCACAGTTCGAGAAAGCATGAGGGAAAGCTCAACCGTTAACTTTATAGATAATAAGATTATTCCAATAGCATGAAGTATTTAGTCCATTTAAGGCCTTCAAGAGAATTTTCTGACCTAGTACAAAGTTACAGAGTCATGTTTTCTAGTCATATTACAAAAATTTCTAAGAATGTTTTGCATACAACACTGATGACTATTTATATGAATCTGAATGATGAAGAAAAAGTTATTCATACTTTAGAAGGATTAACCCTTAGTAAATTTAATGTTGAAATGGAAAATCTTGATTTGTTTGATGAAAACTCTTTGGTTGCGAGACTTAGGAAAAACCATGATTTAACAGGCGTTCACATAAAAGTTATTGATGCATTAAAGAAATATATTAATCGGGAAGAAAATCCTGAATTTCATGGTGATAAAAACAGAAGAGCAACTTATGAGGAATATGGAAGCCCATATTATGCGGAGTTTTATAATCCACATTTGACGATAGCCCACGTTAATCCAGAAATTTTTGGTTACATCAGTTTTAATCCAGACTATTTTAAAGGTAAAGGATGGCTGGTTTCTGAGTTTTATTTATCAAAAAAAGAATCTGATGGGTGGAAGACTGTCAGAAAATTATCCCTTAAACAGGTCGAGCCCGAGTAATATTTTACCTAACATCTTATTAATGCCTTTAAAGAAACAATCCTATCGGCTCAGCTCTTCTTTGTAAATATTTAGCACTTGCTCTCGGTATTTGTCAGGGATGGTTTTTGACTCATGGATGCCGAAGAACCTCTTGGTGAGCTCTTCTTCCCTTGCTATTGCCTCGTCATAGAGCTTCTCCCTGAACTCGTCAATCAGGGCTCCTTTGAAATTATTCTTGTAGGCAAGGAGGAATGCTAGCAATTGCTCGTCTCGCACAGCATTTGGCTTCTCATAAATCCTCTCAGGCTTTGGATTGAATAACGGGTACAAGTGCCTGAACTGGTTGTCAAAAAGGTTTTCTGTAAAGCCAACGATGCCTGGGTCTTTGTTGTTCGCAGCAATGTAGAGGAAGGCTTTGCTGCACATAGGGCACTTCTGGCACCACCTGTTGTTCTTGTCCTCATAAGCCACGTGCGAGCAGGACATCTGGTATTTGGCTATCTCAGGGTACCTGTTGAAGAGTATCTTTATCTCAGCGATATTATATATAGGCTCAACATAGCTCACCAGCTTCACCTTGTTCCCTGTCGGGATGTCTAGCATCTTGTTCTGCTCCACCATCCATTCTGAGCTCTGGCAATAAG
>DATEYH010000053.1:0-2793 GCA_035256305.1 Candidatus Nanoarchaeia archaeon | reverse complement strand
GATAAAGAAAGCCTCCATACACTAGCAGGAGAAAAAAGAACACCTGGGAGATTCGCCTAAGCAGGTTTATGTTCGCCTTTCGCTTAGGCTTATCCGGCTCTTTAATTTTCTTATGTTTTGTTTTTGGCTCTTTCATTTTTTATTCTGCCTATCTCCAATCAATATATCATATCTATTTATCACATCTATTCGCGTGTTTTCCTGCCTAGTTTCTTCTCTTCAAGGAGAATTTTTCTCTTCCTGTAAAAGAAAACAACAAGAATCAGCAGGGTAATAAAGGCGTAGAGTGCGTACAGCCATGTCTTTATGTTCTTAACCACCTTTATCTCGGAGGAGAGGCTGAACACTCCCGCAGGAAATTCATCGCTTGAGACATCAAACCTTATGGCGTATTTTCCTACTGTTGCGTTCGAGGGTATGCTGGTATTTACCCAGAAAATAACAATTTCCATTGGCTTTATCTCTTGAAATGAGCTTGGAGTGATGCTGTTAATGGCAAAAGGGAAATTATTAGGGGCTATCTTGACGTTATGAAGTGCGCGCTCAGGCATGCCGTTCTTCACAAACACTCTGAACTCATAAGTCGAGCTCAGCTCGGTGATTAAGTCATAACCTCCTGTTGAAATCCCTAGCCAGATGTCAGAATAATCCTGCTCAGTCAGCACTGTAACTGTTGCATTCTTTATAGCTGCCTCTGCTGTCCTGACGCAGAGCAAGAGCATGGTCACCATTATAATTCCTATACAAGTTTTGTTCAAGATGTTCAAGTTTTGTTTTTTTCTCATCATTTTCATCACCAGTTTTTTAGCCGCACCTAGGCATGACTGCTCGCTCTATGCATGCCTGAGGCCATTTTTTTCTTAGGCTCAGCAGGTTAGTTAGCGCACTTTCCCTCTCAATTCCGCAGCAGAACTCAATATCATGCGATGCTCTGGCATCAAGCTTTTGCCAGGTGAACAATGAGCTGTTAGTAATTCCATAATAGCTTCCTTTCTCTCTGTAATAATTCACTCCGTCAATAACAAGATAGCAATGCACCTCTCCTCCAGTTGCCCTTGTCACATCCACCTTGCCTATGCTAATCATCATGTCCAGGGGCCAGAGGCAGGCTTCTCCTCCGTTTTCAGAGCAATTCTGGCAAAAGGCTTCTTTGTCTTCCAAGGTGTAATTTGTTCCTTCACAAGATTCGCTCCAGCCAAAAAGCTCAAAGCCTAAATCGCCTTCCTTGATTTTTTCATTAAAAAACATATAAAGCTCAAATGAAATTGACGCTATAATGATTATCACTAGAGCAATGATTAGCTTAGCCTTGTGCCTCTGATATAATTCGAACAATTTCACCTTGGGTTTTTTTGCTGCCATTTCCTTGTTAGGGTCATTTTTTTGTTATTTACCTTTTCTTATCGCTATCACTTTTTTCTGAACTTGGATGAAAAAATTGTTTTTCCGAACATCTTTACTTTCAAGCAGTCTTTCTCAGGGCAATTATCAATGCAGTTGAAGCACATAACGCAATTCGGGTGGTTGATTGCTTTCTTGTCCTTCTCCTCGTAAACATGGGTGTTCTCAAAGGGACAAACCCTCTTGCATATGCCGCACTTGGTGCAACTTCTCACGTCTTTCTCCTTAACAATCAATGAGCCTTTGTTGAACAATGAGGTGAATGAGCCATTAGGGCATATCCTGCACCAGGCTCGCGTGATGAAAAGCCCTGATAGGAAAATTGCAAGGAAGACTAGGCTGAGGGTTGAGAATATTGAGGTGAAAGTTGTTATGAAAGAAGGCATGGTTGGCAGCTTACCTCCAAGAATGGGTAGGATGGTGCGGGCAGGGCAGACCTGGCATGCAACAGCATAGAAATTCTTGTCCATAAATAATCCATAAGCAAGAGGGGTTACTAATGCTAATGATAAGAACACCAGGAACAAGAGGAAGGAGTATCTCCAAAGCCGCAGTATGTTCTTAAGTTTGTCTGAGAGAGAAATCCTATTGAGCCTTAACTTTTGTCGGACATAATTAAACATATCCGAGACAAAGCCTAGCGGGCAGAACCAGCCACACATGAACCTGGCAAGGGCAATGTATAAAATCAGGATTATGAATAATGAGCCTGCTATTAATATTAAGGGAGGCCTGTTTATGGGCAGGTCAAGCAAGTACCTTAAGCTGCAAGATTCAAAAAGAGTTGGCTTTGGCTCAACATACCTGCACGCCCTGAAGGGAAGCGTTGTGTCGACCAAGTTTATCTCATCCTCGGTTCCTTTTGCAGGAGCAGGCACGCTTATGTTAAAAGCCGCGGCAATCAAGAACCCGCCATATATTATCAATATGAAGAAGAATACCTGCGAGATTCTTCGTATGACCTTTATGTTCATCAGCATCCCTCTTTTAACTCTCCTCTTTTTTATCAAAAATCAAAGAATACCTCTTCATTAATGTTGAGGTTTTACTTTGCTTCTTTGATTTTTGGAACACTCAGAAATCATTGATTGATTTCTGGTGCGCAAAACAATTTGTTTTGCTGATACTTCGGCCTTTAGGCCGAAGATATTTATTTATCCAAATATCAAGTAAATCAACCCTATCAGGATTAAAAACCCTCCACTAACATATGGGATGACCTTTTTAAATTCTTTTTGCTTTGCAAACCATCCTGAGAAGAATCCTAGGATTATGATTGGAGAGATTATTGTCCCTATGCCAAACACAAGCCCCATCAAAGCGCCAGCTAGGGCTGATTTTGAGGCAGCAGCCAAGCCTATTAAAGCAATTAAAGGAGGGCAAGGTCCTAAT
>DATEYH010000052.1:0-13108 GCA_035256305.1 Candidatus Nanoarchaeia archaeon | reverse complement strand
AGTTGTTTGCGACGTATTAAGAAGGAACTATGTTGCTAAGGCCAAGGCAGAGATACTTCATCCGCCAATCCCAGCAATTACCTTGGAGTATGAAGAAGAATTATCAGAAGAATCATCACTGCGGACACTAGCAAAGTTGTATATGTATGGTTTATGATACAATGACAGGTGTTTTCAAAATGCACATCCAAAACTTTAGCATCGTGGCAGGAAGCGAGGCTTGCAATGCCCGCTGCCCTTATTGCATCTCAAAGATGACCCCAAAGCAAGGCATGGAGCTTGAAGAGCCCCAGGTCAACTGGAGGAATTTCAGGAAAGGAGCAATCCTTGCAAGGAACATGAGGGTGCCTACTGTAATGATTACGGGCAAGGGAGAGCCGACCTTATTTCCTGAGCAGATTTCCAAGTTCATGAGTGCTCTTGAGGAGTTCGAGTTCCCATTTATAGAACTCCAGACAAACGGCATATTGTTGCACGAGCAAGAGAAAAAATACGAGCACTACCTTAAGGAATGGTATGACAAGGGCATGAGCACAGTCGCAATATCCCTTGCCCATTATGAGCCTGAGAAGAACAAGGAAATCTTCATGCCTCACAAGAAAAATTACATAGAATTGCCAAGGCTAATACATAATCTTCACGACACAGGCTACTCTGTAAGGCTTACCTGCATGCTCGCTGACGGCTATATTGACAGTGCAAAGAAGTTTGAGAACCTTATACAGTATGCAAGGAGCAATGGTGTTGAGCAGCTGACAGCAAGGCCTATTTCAAAGCCAAAGAACAGCCTTGACGACAAAGTGGCTGAATGGGTGATGAAGCACCACCTTAAGAAAAGCCAGTTCAATGAGATAGAATCATACGTCAAGGAGAATGGCGTTCCATTGCTTAAATATTTTTATGGGGGGACTATTTATGATGTCAAAGACCAGAACGTATGCCTAACCACCTGCCTAACCCTTGACACCAGCATAGAGCATATGAGGCAGCTAATATTTTTCCCTGACGGCCACTTAAGGTTTGACTGGCAGTACAAAGGGGCAATATTGCTTTAGAGGGTAATTGAAAATGCGAAACAACAAAATCAAGCAAAGAGAGGGGGATCAAAGATGCCCTTACATAGCCACTGACATAATCATTGAGTATAATGATGGGAAAAAGCATGGCTTGGTGCTAATCACCAGAAAAAATCCTCCTTATGGCTTGGCTCTTCCTGGCGGCTTTGCTGAGTACGGGCTGAGTTTGGAAGAGAATGCAGTAAAAGAGGTAAAAGAGGAAACAGGGCTTGATGCAATCATCCTGAACCCTGAGCAGCCTTTATGCGTCCACTCAAGCCCAGGCCGGGATCCAAGAGCCCATGTAATAAGCAGCACCTACATTGCAAAAGGAAGCGGCTCATTAAAAGGAGGAGATGATGCTAAGAGCGCAGAGCTTTACTCAATTGATGAAGTTATCAATCTGATAGAAAAGAACAAGCTGGTATTTGACCATGCCAAGGCTTTGAAAAAATATCTGATATTCAAAGGACTTTATCAAGGATTAGGAGAACAGTCAAAGGAGCGCAAAGCATGAAAAAGTACAACACATTAGGAGTGATTGGCAGGTTCAAGCCATTGCACAATGGAGGAGCAGTGCTCCTTGAGTCGCTGTGCGAGCAGGCAGAGCTCGTCCTGATAGGAGTTGGGAGTGCAAATAAGTACAACGTTAGGAATCCTTGGAGCGCAGAAGAATCCAAAAGCATGATTGATATTTACCTATCGCCGAGGTTTGAGAATTATGAGGTTTTGCCAATACCTGACTTTGCCCAGGAGCCCAGGTACCACGATGGCCAGATGTGGCGCAAGCATGTTGTTGAGAAATTCGGCAGGCTTGACGCGTTTGCAACAGGAAATGATTATGTTAAGGAGCTTCTGAAAAATGATTTTGTGGTCATTAACAGCTGGGAGCTTATCCCAAAGGAGAAGCTGATAGCTGTAAGGGGCTCAATGGTTAGGCTCGAGATGGCGATGGGGCGAGATGATGTGTGGAAGAAGATGGTTCCGCCAACTGTCATAGATTATCTTGTGAAAAACGCATTGGTCGACAGGTTCGTCAGGGAGTTCGGGCTTGAAACAATCGCAGGGCTGGTTGATAATGATTACTTCAGGAAAGAAAACAAGAGGGTAGAGCAGGTTCACACTTATGATTCATAATTAAAATTATTTCGCTGGCAATTCTTGAGTGGACATAGGAATAGGAATATGCTAGCGGTAGCTATGGAGTGGTGCAAAATGAAAATAGGCAACTATGAGGTAATCAGGCAGATAGGAGAAGGAGGCTTTGCCAGAACTTACGAGGCAAGGCACATTCTTCTAGGCGAGAAGGCATGTCTCAAGCAGAACATCAACCTTACAGATGAGGATGAAAAGCTCCTGAGGAAAGAGGCAAAGCTCATATGGAACATCCACCACCACTCACTGCCTGCTCTCCGGGACTATTTCCTGACAAGCGATGGCAGCGCAGTCCTAGCAATGAGCTTCATAGAGGGGAAGGAGTTGGACAAGTCAGTAAAGAAGCACAAAGCAATTCATCCTGAGGACGTTGCCTGGATTTCCCAGAGGCTGCTGAATGCGCTTTATTACCTTCATTCAAACGGCATAGTGCATTGTGACGTAAAGCCAGCAAATATTATTGTCCAGCCAGCAGACCATAACGCAGTGCTGGTAGATTATGGCTTGAGCTCTCTCAGGCCAAAAAGGATGAGCAAGGCAGAGGGCTACACGGCAATATTTGCAGCACCAGAGCTAATTGAAGGAAAGCCACCATTGCCTGAAAGCGATCTTTATTCACTAGGCATCACAATGATATACGCGCTGGGCGGCGACCCGATAACCAAGAAGATGCCGGATTATGTTCCAAAACAGCTCCAGGAATACTATCTGAGCCTTACAGTATACAACCCAAAGGACAGACCACGGTGGGAAACAGGAGACTTAGTGAAAAGACTCTCAGACGTGAGAGAAGAGGTTTTTGGAAGAAGAAACTCGAAAGGCCTTGAGAATAAACTATTTTAAAAATTTTTAGGGAAAAGTAAGAGCATGAACTAAAATAGTTGGAGGTGTATTAAAATGTACAGTTGGGGAGATGACACAAAGGTTTGGAAGAAGCCAAACAGCTATGACTATGGGAGCGCAAGGGCAGGATATCTTGAGGAGCTTGCAAAGAAATCAAAGCTAGAAGGAGAGAGGACATACTTGACTTCAAAGTCAAAGAAGGCGCCAAAGCTAGAGCTCGTTGACCCGAAAGGCAAGGAGATAACAACCGAGAGCACAAACCCAATATTGGTTGCTGTTGACGGCACAGGGAGCATGCAGACATGGCCTGCAGAGATATTTGACAGGTTGCCATTGCTCTACCAGACTCTCTCAAAATACAGGAAAGATGTTGAGTTGAGCTTTTCTGTAATCGGAGATGCTGGGTCTGACAACTGGCCAGTCCAAATATCGAACTTTGGCAAGGAGCTTGTGCTAGATGACTACCTCAAAGCGCTGTTGCCAGAGGGCGGAGGAGGCCCAGGAGTGCGGGAAAGCTATGAGCTGTGGGGATATTATGTCAGTAAGCATGTTCTCACGCCAAAAGCAGAGAAGCCATTTCTCATTCTAATGGGTGATGAGGCTTTCTACAACAAGGTTGACCCTAAGCAGGCAAAGCATTATCTCGGGGATGGGCTACAGGCACAGCTTGACTCAATTGAGATGTGGAAGAAGCTCGATGAGAGGTTCAACATCTACTTACTGCGAAAAAGCTACCCTGGCTATGATGACAAGATAAAGGCGCAGTGGGCAGAGGCGATCGGACACCAGAAGATAGTTCCAGTGACAGACCCTAAAAGAGTCGTTGACGTTGCCATGGGCCTTGTTGCAAGGAGCTGGGGCTACTTCTCAGACTTCAAGACCAGCCTAAGCGCAAGGCAGGAAGAGCCTGAAATCAAGAAAGTCATGGAGTCAATAAGGGCAGCACCAGAAGCAGCAATAGCAGAACTGGCTGAAGAGTCAAAGAAAGAGAAAGATGCAAATCCAAGTGTCAAAAAAAGCATCAAACTTACAGGCAAGTGAGTGGCTGAGGTAAGTGAGGTGATAAAAATGGTAATGAAGAGTGCGTATGCGAGCAGCGGAAAAATCTTTGAGCAGGTGTCAATGAGAACAAACCCTGGCCTGATAGAGCAATTGAAAGCAGTCAAGCCTTCAGACCTAATTGTGGTAAGAGGGACTTATGACCATATTGAGAAGCTACTGGATACACTGCACGTGCCATACACCCTTATAGGCAGAGATGAGATTGAGAAGCAGAACGGCGGAAGGGTAATGTTTGTCAACTGTATGGATTACAGCAACAAGGCACCGGTCAGGCCAGTGCAGAACTTTGTGGAAGGCGGCGGAAGACTGGTAACAACAGACTGGGCAGTGGGCTTATTGGCAAAGGCATTTCCAGGAAAGCTCACCAAGACAAAGGATACAAGCGATGATGTTGTGGAAGTAAGGGCAGAGAATGACATTGCGCGCAGGTTCCTTGGAATGAACTACGCCCAGTGCCACCCCAAATGGTGGCTAGAAGGGGCCAGCCACATCTACAAGGCAGGAGGAGGCGTGACAACACTCTTCTCAAGCGAAGAGATGAAATCAAAGTACGGCCAATCTCCAGTTGCAGTGGCTTTTCCTCATGGAAGAGGTGAGGTGTTTCACTTTATCAGCCACCTTGAGCTCCAGAGAACAAAGCAAAAATCAGCCAGCGACAAGGGAACGCTTGATGACTTCCTGAAAAAGATGGATGCTGTCAAGACTGGCGACATGGATGCGAGCCTGACAGTGGCTGAGCTTGAGGCTGCGTACAGCACACTGAATACTCTGGCAAACCTTTGCACACCGTTGCCCATAATAAACTCTGGCTCAAATAGCTACCTTTTGAAATCAGCAAAGGCTCCAGCGTCTGAAAAGAGCAAAAAGCTAGTGTAAAGTGATAAGAATGGAGAGCAAAGAAGTCAATTTGAGGTGACAAGAATGGTAAACGCCATAGTTACTATACCCCCATATGCAACTTTCATCAAGGAAGTAGCAAAGCATCCCCTAGTCTCAGGCTTACGGCTGAACACTGTAATGCCTGTCAAGGAAAGCCTTGAGAACCTGCTAGACAGGCTGGGAGGAATAGCTGGCAAATACGGAAAAGAGCTCTGGATTGATCTTAAGTGCAGGCAGCTCCGAGTGAAAAGCTATGGCGTGCCACCATTCACAGAGATAAAGCTCACCCACAAAATCAAAGTTGACACACCGACGCTTGCCTATTTCCACAACGGCGATGAGATTGCAAAGGTGCTTGAGGTTGATGGGGACCGGCTCATAATGGAGAATGGACCGAAAAGGGTGGTTGGGCCTGGTGAGAGCGTGAACATACCAGACCTGTCTCTTGAAGTAGATGGGTTCTTCACAGAAACTGATCAGAAATATATTGAGGCAGGAGTAAAGAGAGGGGGGCACAACTATATGCTCTCATATGTGGAGGGAAAGAAGGATGTTGATGAACTATTGAAGTATGATGCAAAGGCAAGGGTGATTGCAAAGATTGAGAGCACCAGGGGGCTTGAATATGTTAATCATGAATGGAAGAATGAGGCACGCCTTATGGCAGCGCGTGGAGACTTGTTTATTGAAGTGGGTAAGCCTCACCAGATAGTCAAGGCACTGGAGGACATCATTTCAAAAGACGAGCATGCCATAGCTGCTTCAAGGATATTCCCCTCATTTGCTGAGTCGCTTTCGCCTTCATGCTCAGATATAGGCGACACAGACAATCTCCTTAGGATGGGCTATCGCACCTTCATGTTTGGGGATGATATTTGCATGCACCGGGACTCAATCATCAGCGGGCTTAACCTGCTGAGCGCCATGGCTGAGAAATATGAAAAATAAGTTAAGAACTAATAATAAGGATAAGAATTAATAATAAGATGCAATTAACTTCCAGAAAGGAGCAAGGTGAAACTAATGAGCCTTAATGTGCTTATTGCCTGCAAAGAGACTGAGAAAGAATTTTATGAGAGAAAATACGGCGTTGGAATAGAGAATATCAGAAGAGCATGCTCAGATGAGAGCAAGGATATCGAAGAGGTCTTAAAGACTCATGCTGAGCACCATGAAAACCTTGAAGAGCTTGTCGTGGCATTTAAGTTTTACGGAGTCATTCCTGAAGTCAGGTGCAGGGAGAAAACAGGAATCCACCAGGCTTACCTTGCTGATGATTTTAAGAAAGCAGACGTGGTTGTGAGCTTTGGTGGAGATGGCGAAGCAATCGACATTGCAAGGAACATTACAAGAAAGAGCCTAGGGGATGAAAAAGCCCGCAAGGTGTGGATTGAGAAATCAGACCCTGACTCCCTGGCAGCCCTTGCTGTCACAACCAAGTATTCTTATAAGGAAAAAGTCAAGAGGCTAATCAGCGACGATTATAAAATTCAGAAATGGTCTAGAGTTCAGGGAACAATAAAATCCAATGGAGCAATTGAGGCAGAGGACGTTGCCCTTAATGAGATTTATTTTGGAGACGTATATGCGATGGGCATGGCGAGGTACCAGGCAAGCCTCGGCAGGATGGAAGAGTCGCAGAGGAGCAGCGGCGGGATTATCAGCACCAAGACCGGCTTGCTAGGCTGGTTGCTAAACACCCCTGCGCCAAGGTTTGGGCAGTATATGAAAGATGCAGCCCGAAGCTTCTTTTACTGGCACATCAAAAAGCCTAATTTTGAGAATGAAACCTTGGAGTACAGGGTAAGGGAGCCTTCTAAGAGAAAAAGGCTTAAGCTGCTGAGCGGAAAAATCCAGCCTGGAAAATCATTAATAATCAAGTCAAAGATGAACTATGACGGCTGTGTCTCGTTTGATAGCAGCAAGCCTCACTACAAGAACTCAAGGTGCTATGACTTCAGCAGGGGCAAAGTCCTGGAAGCCAGAGTATCTAATGAGCCGCTTTATGTTATAAGGTTTTAATTTTAATGAAAAGTTTTATAAATAATGTGATTGCTACACTAACACATGGACAAGGATAAAATTCTCCAGAGATTTGAAGGGCGAGTTATGAATTCTGTCGACATAATCTTTGACATCAACAACAAGGAAGTGCTGCTGGTCAAGAGGAAGAATGAGCCTTACAAGGATTACTGGGCCTTGCCAGGAGGAAAGCAAGAGCCATTTGAGAGGCTTGAAAACGCAGTCATAAGGGTGCTGAAGCAAAGGCTGAACCTGGATGTGGACGGAGATTCCTCGCAGGTGCCCAGCATCATAAGGTTTAATGAGTTGAAAAGAGAGGCCGAGCTGCTCCAGATAAGAACATATGACTCAGGCACAGACCCCCGCGGAGGGAACACCACTGTATTTGCAATCCAGCTACACATGCCTGCTGATAAGCTGATGAAAATGATAAAGCCCGGGTTTAAGGTCGAGGATATAAAAATTATGAACAAGTCAGAGCTTCCCAAGATGGCATTTGACCATGCAAAATTCATATATGATTACTACAAATATCTGAAGCCTTACAAGGAAAGCGCCAAGACTTATGATGCTGGAAAATATGCCAAGCCTTCTGTAACTGTTGACATAATAATCTTTACTGTGAAGAACGATGAGCTCAAGGTGCTTCTGGTTAAAAGGAAATCCTGGCCTTTCAAGGGCTCATGGGCGATTCCCGGAGGATTTGTCGGCATGGAAGAATCCCTTGAAGCAGCAGCCCAAAGAGAGTTGATGGAGGAGACTGGTGTCAGGGATGTTTATCTTGAGCAGCTCTACACTTTCGGAGAGCCAAAGAGAGATCCAAGGACCAGGGTTATCACAGCAGCGTATTATGCCCTTATATCATCTGACAACCTTAAGCTTGAGGCTGCGACTGATGTTACTAATGTGAAATGGCAATCAGTTGACGAAATCCCCAAGCTAGCCTTTGACCACAACGAAATCCTTGACTACGCTCTTCAAAGGATAAGGAACAAGATAGAATACACCAACATCGCATTCCAATTATTGCCGGATAAGTTCACGCTCACAGAGCTGCAAAAGGTTTATGAGGTCATCCTCGGAAAGAAGCTTGACAAGAGGAACTTCAGGAAGAAAGTCAAGGAAATCAGCTTTTTAATCCCGCTCAAAGACACAAAGATGGAAGGAGCGCACAGGCCAGCTCAGCTTTTCTCATTCAAAAGAGCTGGGAAAGGCCAAGAAGACGCCATAATGAAACTGAATAAAAAAATATAAAAATCTCACAACATTCTCAGAGGCTTAGAATGTACTCACTTGAAAAATTGCTTGAACGAGAAAAATCTGTAATAGAGACTACCAAGGACGAATACCTGACCAGGATTGCGAATAACAAGGCCATCTACCTAAGCGAAGTTTATGAGCGTTACTCTAAAAAAGTCCGGCACCTTGATAATTATCTGAAAGAAGCCAACTTAAGCAAGCAAAGATTAGGCTTCATTAATAAGAGGAAGCAAGAGCTAATCCTCCCAACGCTTAATAGGATAAAAGAAACGATTGATAAGCCTGATGAGCATAACCCAGAGCAGAACCCGGCAGTGCTGGCAAGTGACATCTGCAGATTAGAGGCTAATCTTTCGTACATAGAGATGCATGTTCTCCCGTACACCATTAAATAAGAATTTTTATAAAGAGAATTATGTTCTTAAAATTTCGTGCCACAGTCGCATATAACAGAAACTGCGGTTTCTGAATATGCAACCTTGCAAAAAATAAATTTTTTGCCGCGGTCGCATAGCTCGGTATTGCGCAAGCCTGGAACATTTTCCAGCGAGCTTGTTCCGTTGAGGAAGCCCCGGTTCGAATCCGGGCCGCGGCGTGCAGACTCTGAGGCAAGACTTCATGCCTGCGCCAGATTTTTAACAAAAGATTTAAATATTATTGGTGTAAATATATTTTTATGATGAAAATCCTGCTGCTTTTAACAGGGATAATCTTGATAGCCGCAGGCGCATTTCTTTTAGGAGTTTCCTATACAGGCATGGCAGTATATGAAGATGCTGTCGGAGAACTCTGCTTAAGCAGCAGTGACTGTGCTGCGGGCTTAGTTTGTTGCCTGACAGAAACAGGCTCAGGCATTTGCTATCAGGAAGAATTATGCTCAAGCGTTTATTACTTTACTGAATCTGACCGGATTACAAATATTCAACAGCTAAAAGAAACAAACAGCAAACAATACACCACATCGTCAATACTGCTGCCGGTGCTGCTATTCCTTGCAGGCCTGGCACTCATCTATTTCTACCTCCACCTTTCGGAGCCGCAGTTAAAAAGACTGCGCAGAACTCATTAAGAATTTTTAGGATTAAAAAGCGCCATTTAAATACGGTTTTAAAAGAAGCGCGGGAACTGTTACCTTAACATGAGTTATTTCTTCTGTCATTTTTCCTTGTAAACCTTTACTGCGCAGTATTCTCCGCACATTGAGCAGCCTTGCATTTTCTCAAGCTCAGGGTTCTTTACGCACTCTTCTCGCCTTAGCTTCTTGAACTTCTCAGGGTCTATAGAAAGAGACTGCATCAGGTCCCAATTAAACTCTCGCCTAGCTTCTGACATCTTCCTATTTCTTTCTAGCGCCTGGCTGTTGCCTCTTGCAACATCAACTGCTTCTGCTGCTATCCTAGTAACGATAACTCCTGCTCTCACATCATCAAGGTCTGGAAGACCTATGTGCTCTTTCGGAGTAACATAGCACAGGAAATCAGCGCCGAATAAGCCTGCGACTGCTCCGCCAATGGCGGCGACTATATGGTCATAGCCAGCACCAATGTCTATTGGCAATGGGCCTAGGATGTAGAAAGGAGCTCCTTTGCACATCTCTTTCTCAAGCACAACATTCTTCTTTATCTGGTTAAGGGGAATGTGGCCTGGACCTTCTATCATCACCTGGACTCCAAAATCATTGCATTTCTCTGCAAGCTCGCGCAGGATATCCAGCTCGTAAAACTGGGCTTCATCGCTTGCATCTGCTATTGCTCCTGGCCTTAAGCCGTCGCCAAGGCTGATGGTAACGTCATAATCTCTTGCAATCTTAAGAACCTCGTCAAAGTGCTTGTAGAGGAAATTCTCCTTGTTATGCTTCTTCATCCAATGAATAAGGAAAGCTCCGCCCCTGCTCACAACTCCAAGAACCCTCTTCTCGAGCAAAGGAATAGCTTTATGAGTCACGCCTGCGTGCACAGTTGCAAAGTCCACCCCATCCTTAGCATGCTTTTCAAAGACTTTCAGGTAATTTTCTATGCTCATATTCTCATAGCCACCAGCCTCAACAGCTGCCTGGTAGATTGGCACTGTGCCAAAAGGAGCATGGCATCCTTTTATCAGCTCTTTGCGGATAGCGTCCATTTGCTTGTAATCATTAAGGACTGTCAAGTCCATTATTGTGTCAGTCCCTGCGTCCAGAGCAACCCTCATTTTTTCCAGCTCTTCCTCTAGCCCTGATTTCTTAGGAGAAGCTCCGATGTTTGCATTAACCTTTACTCTCAAGTCCTTGCCAATCCCCACAGGCTGAAGGTTCTTGTGGTTGATATTAGCAGGGACAACAGCCAAGCCTTTCTGGACATTCTCCTTCAGAGCATCAACAGGGACCTTCTCAGCCTTTGCCGCAGCTTCCATTTGAGGAGTGTAAATCCCTTGGTTAGCCCAGATGAGTTGAGTCATGGGACAGGAAAAACCAGCCAAGTATATATAGTTAATGAAAAGAAATTCTCGCCCAGCAGAATAGAAAGATTTAAAAAGAATAAAATCAAAGGATATGGTTAACACCGTTGGCCTCGTCTAGTAGCATACTAGAAAATGAAAAAGCTACTTGCCGCACTCCTGCTTGCCAGTGGGTTGGCTATCTATAGCCCGCAATTAAGGGCAGAAGGCTCTGATGTTACTCATTCTCCAAAACAAGAAGTAAATGTTATTGCTAGGCTAGCTCCGGAAGGGCATCAAGAAACCATCCGAAGGCTTAATGATACCATGCAAAAAGAACTTCGCAAAAGTCCGCAATATAGGGGCGTTTTTCCCAAAAAGGATGCTTATAAAGGATATGAGCGTGCCCCAATAAAACTTAATGCTGGCAAGGAGTTCAAGAATGAGGAAGGGCTGGTGGCCAAGTTAGGGACAAGCCTGGCGATTGACGAATTCAGCAGGGTCACTGCTGTTGGTTTTAGCGGAGAAAAAGGAAAGGCAAGCATAGCAGTGAATTATGATTTGAGAAAAAACCAAAACATAATCCAAGGTTCATTCAAGGGAAAAGACAAAGGGATTGAGCTGGTTATTAGGGATTACAAGGAGCCTGTGATTAAGGCCTACGCCCAGCTAGCCAAAGGCGTTAATATTGGCGTGATTGCTGACCCTGTAAAGCATTACTTCGCAGCCAATATGGGAGCAGGCTATAAAGGGGTAAACCTTACTCTTAAAAATGAGAGCCTGGTTAACGCCACAAGAACAACCACCAACTTAACATATACTATTCCTAAGGAATACAACCACTTTCTCACCAGCATTGCCTGGACCCACGCAAGCTATAACCACAGGCTTAACAACAGGAATTCGAACATCATACAGGCTAATGGAAAAATCGGTTTGGTAAATATCAATCTGAGCCTTGACAACCTGGCTAATCCGCGAGAATACAAGCCAGCCATAAGGCTGAGTTATAGCAAGAAGTTCTGAATCTAGGAATATTAGAAACATATTTAAATAATCCTTAAACTTTTCTCTTCTAAAAGGGCTCATAGCTCAGCTCGGTAGAAAAGCTGCTGATGCTAGCTTTGTCGAAAGCACTCGACTCTTAGCAAAACCTCTGTTTTGTGTTTTCGAACGGCGGTTTGAAAGTCATCGAGTGGTCGGGGGTTCGAACCCCCCTGGGCCCATATGCCCCTGTAGTATGGCAGCGTAAGCTGACATATTCAAGAGCACAAATGCTCTTGCAGTATGGCAGCGTAAGCTGACATATTCAGGGGCGCGAAGCGCCCCTGTAGTGTAGTCCGGTAACCTTTTACGCAACGTAAAAGCTTAACCAAAAGCGAGTGGCTCCTAGCCTTCGGCCGGAGCCACGGGGTTGGGCAATCAATCACAATGCCCTCTCGCAATTGGATAAAAACAATTGAAGAAAGGCATTGACTCGGGTTCGAATACTTTCGGACTTGTTCGAAAGGAACGAGACGAAGTCGACTTTCCCGACGGGGGCATTACTTTCTTAAAAAAGCTTATATACTCGTTAGTAGTTACCAATTGCATGAAGAAGGCTGTATATGGCGGGAGCTTTGATCCGCCGACAAATGGTCATTTGTGGATGATAAGTGAAGGAGCACGCCTCTTTGACCAACTTATTGTTTCTGCTGCTATTAACCCTGAAAAAGGTCCGTCTAGGTTCAATCTTGAAGAAAGGCTGGGAATGCTTAAGGAAATCACAAGCTCATTATCAAATGTTAGCGTAGCAATTTTTGAAGACAAGTATCTTGTCAAGTACGCAGAATCTGTAGGGGCTAACTATATTATTAGGGGCCTGAGAACTGATGAGGATTATGAATGGGAACGCAGGATGTACCATTTTAATCGCAAATTAAACCCTAACATTGTGACCGTCTTCTTAATGCCACCAGCTGATTTGGAAGGCATCAGTTCGAGCTTTGTCATGGGGCTAATAAAGCCAGAAGGATGGGAAGAAGTTATCAAGGACCTGGTGCCAGAGCCTGTTTACAGGAAAATCCTTGAGAAGTTTAAGGGAGTCAGATTAGGCTAAGCGCTAATCGAAAAATTTAAATACCCCACCCCTAGTCTTTTTATTGTCGAGAATGTTTCTCAAATAAAAAAAATTGCGAGGTAGTTTGAAATGCTTAAGAAGGGAGATTTCATAGAGTTGGATTATACCGGCAGGATTAAGGACGACAAAATCGTTTTTGACACGACTGTTGAGCAGGTTGCCAAGGACAGCCGTATCCACAGCTCAAAGTACAAGTACGGCCCTGTGATCATCTGCATCGGGGAAAAGCACCTTGTCGAGGGCTTGGATGATGCGCTCATGGGTAAGAACCTTGGCAAGTACACTGTTGAGGTAAAGG
>DATEYH010000051.1:0-20572 GCA_035256305.1 Candidatus Nanoarchaeia archaeon | reverse complement strand
AAAAGAGGTTATGGACGCAATAGGAGTCAAATCAAAGATTTTTGTGGGGCAGATGAAGAAGAAAGACACAGGCATGAGCCAGAAGAAACAGAAGGAGATTCTCGAAGCCTTTAGAAGCGGAGAATTCAACTGCCTGATAGCCACTAGCGTTGCAGAAGAAGGGCTTGATATTCCTGCTGTTGACCTGGTGATTTTCTATGAGCCAGTGCCGTCTGCCATAAGGACTGTGCAGAGGCGTGGAAGAACAGGACGGCAGGAGAAAGGCAGAGTCATAGTCCTCGTGACAAAGAAGACAAGGGACGAGGCTAACCTTTGGGCCTCTGTGCACAAGGAAAAGAGGATGTATAGAATTATTCATGGGCTGAAAAGGGGGCTCTCTCCAATAATGGAAGAACAGAAAGATGTTTCTGAGAGAACTGAAGAGCAAACAAAACTAGCAGAGCAGGGGAAATCAGAATGGGACTACTCCAGCCTAACAGTCTTTGCTGACCACCGCGAGAAAGGCTCAGGCATAATAAAGGAATTATCTGACTTAGGAGTAAAGGTTGAGCTCACAAAACTGGATATTGCAGATTATTTACTTAGCGAAAGAGTGGCTGTTGAGCATAAAACAGTAAAAGACTTTGTGGACTCAATAATTGATGGCAGGCTCCTTTCCCAGCTTTCTGCTCTGAAAAAATATGAAAGGCCATTGATAATAATTGAAGGGGAGGAAGATATTTATTTTCAAAGAAAAATTCACCCTAACTCTATCAGAGGAGCCTTGGCCACTATTATCATAAGTTATGGCATACCTATTATTCAAACAAAGAGCCACAAGGAAACAACAGGTTTATTCTTAATGATTGCCAGAAGAGAGGCAGACCCTTCAAAGAAGGACATGACTTTTCATACCTTCAAGCCCCTGACTGACAAAGAGCTTCAGGAGTATATAATAAGCGCATTCCCTGGGGTCGGGGCTATACTGGCCAAGCCCATCCTGAGAAAATTTGGCACAATAAAAAAAATTGTTAACGCAGAAGAGGAAGAACTCAAACAAGTTGAGCTTATCGGAGACAAAAAGGCTAAACGAATAAAAGAAGTTGTAGAGAAGGACTACAATGAGAATTAATTGCTTCTTTTTTAAGAAAGTGAATGATAAGACGAATGATTCAAAGCCTGAACTTGTTCAGGTAGTGCGTCAAGCCCTCGACCTGTCTCAGTTCTGTCTTGAAAAGCAGCTCCCTAAACTTGTTATCAACATACACGCCGCGCGTCCCAAGGCTCTTAGCAAGATAAGAGTAAAGCTCCTTCCCTTTTGCATCCAGGTCAGTAAGAATAATAACTCTTTTTGTGCTAACTGATTCTGCAACCTCATACAATGACCTGCCATTAAGGGGAATAATTCTTTTGAATCCGAGCTCAATCAGAGCTTTTTGGTCTTTTTTGCCCTCCACAATTATCGGGGTGTCTTTTTCTTTCTCAATAACCCTGTAAATCTTTTCAATAATCTCTTTTAATCCTTTGACTTGTTTCATAATGATGCGGGCGGCAGGTTTCGAACCTGCGTAGACACTGAGTCACACGGCGTTTCCTGCGAGAGCAGGAAACCTCAGAAGCCCTGCTTCTCGCCGCCTGAACCGTGTCCGTTTGGCCCCTTTTGGTTTGACCACTCCGGCACGCCCGCGCCAATAAAAAAGAAAGCTCTTCTCTTTATAAATATTTTAGTTAATAAAAAACAACATTCTTTAAAAACACTTATAGCTTCCTTTCTTTCAAGATGTTCCTAGCCAAGACTTTGTCGTTCTACAAGAGAAAGGATATCCAAGAGGAAATCGTAAAACAAGCCAAAGATAAAGAGATAGCTTTCAGGTTCGGAGAGGTTTTTGGCAAGCGCCCCGAAACCCTTTCTTACCCCGATGATATATTGGAATTAGCAAAGCAGAGGGCAACGAGTTTTCATTGCTCTGAGGAGTTGTGGAACAATCCTTTGCAGCTCAGCACTGAGTTAAGAAAAGAGGAGCTGGACGCTTTGAGGAAGGGATGGGATTTGGTTCTGGATATTGATTGCCATTTTTTTGATTACAGCAAAATAGCAGCTTATTATACAATAAAAGCCCTGAAGTATAGTGGTGTGAAGTCAATAACTGCCAAGTTCTCTGGTAACAAAGGATTTCATATTGCAGTCCCTTTTGAAGCCTTTCCCAACACCATTGATGGCCAGCCTGTTAAGGATTTATTCCCTGAAGCTCCAAGAAGAATAGCTGAGTACATTAAGTTTTTGATACAAGAGCCTCTTAGTAGGGCAATAATGAAATTGGAAAAGAAGAGTTTTGACAAAATAATCAGGAAAACAGGGCTGAAAGGGGAGCAAATAATTCGTTATGAGAAAAATGAGTTCGGAGACAGCATTCCCAGACTTAATGTTGAGCCATTCCTGGAAATAGACACTCTGCTTATCAGTTCTAGGCATCTTTACAGGATGCCTTACTCATTTAATGAAAAATCCTGGCTTATATCTGTCCCTGTTGACATTAATAATATTCTTAAGTTCAAAAAAGAGGATGCTGAGCCTGAAAAGATGAAAGTAGGATGGTCTTTCTTAGATAGGAATGTTAAGTCAGCTGATGCTGAGAAACTTTTGAGAAACGCTTTTGATTTCAAGCCAGCAGCAAGCACTTTCAGCGATGAAGAGGAAAGAAGGAAAAAGATTGATGAAAGGCAAAAAACCTATTCCTTGCCTGAGAAAGCTATTGGCGAGGAACATTTCCCGCCCTGCATAAATTTAATCCTGAAAGGACTCGAGGATGGCAAGAAAAGGGCTGTTTTTATTCTCATAAACTTCCTGGCTAGCTGCGGCTGGGATTATGAGATGATAGAGCAAAGGCTTATGGAATGGAATGAGAAGAATCCCGAGCCCTTAAGACCGCAGTATATCTTAGGCCAGCTTAGATACGCTAAGCAGGGAAAAAAGATTCTTCCTCCTCCCAATTGCGATAATTTGGCTTATTATAAGGGCTTCTCTGTTTGTAAACCTGATGATCTATGCAGTCAAATAAAGAATCCGCTGCAGTATGCCAAAAGACGAGCCAGAGCAGGAGAGCAAAGAAGAAAGAAAAAATAAGGGAGAACTAGGCTTAACAAACAAGCAAACTCTGATTTGCGGTTCCATAAAATTAAAAATTTTATGAAAACATTTATAAATAAACTGCTGTTTTTTCCTCTGGTTCAGGTGGTAATGAACCTGGATTCGTAAGGAAGCCTGAAAAGAAAGCCCTTTTCAGTACGCTAATTAGAGAGATTAGTGTCTTCTATAAAGGTGCTTTCAGCAAAAGGCTCTTCTCACGCACATAATACACACACAATATCCGCGTTTAGCTATCCGCGAATTTAGCTAACCGCTAATATAAGTTGGCATTGGAAAATAAAAAATGGCGAATATAAGAAAACCAAGAAAAGGAAGCATGGGAGTTTGGCCTAGGAAGCGAGCTAATCGATCATACCCTCGAGTTAGGAGTTGGTCTAGCCAGAGCTTTGACAAACCGACTCTCCTTGGCTTTTGTGGCTATAAGGCAGGAATGACTCACTTGCTTGGTGTGGACAACAAGAGAACTTCGCTTACCAAGGGCGAAGAAATCGTTATGCCCGCTACCATCATTGAGTGCCCAGCCATCAAGATCCTTTCTGCCCGCTTTTACAAAAAAAACGCTTATGGCATGTTTGCTGCCACTGATTTCTTCTTCAAACCCGCAAAAGAGCTTCAACGCAAGATTTCTCTTCCCAAAAACATTCCTGACATAAAAGAGCTTGACAAGATAAACCCTGACGATTATGCAGATATTAGCATAATGGTTTATACTCAGCCCAAAGCCGCAGGGTTTGGAAAGAAAAAGCCAGAGATTTTTGAGTTAAAACTAAGCGGAACTAATAAGGAAAGGCTAGAATTCATCAAGGCCAATGCTGACAAGGAACTTGCTGTTGATCAGGCCTTTAAAGAAGCGCAATTCATTGATGTTCATGCAGTCACTAAGGGAAAAGGGATTCAGGGTCCTGTTAAACGCTTCGGCATTGCTCTAAAACCACACAAAACAGAGAAAGGCAGACGCCAGCCAGGAAGCAGAGGACCTTGGCGCGGCCAGCAGCACATAATGTACAGAACAGCATATTCAGGACAGATGGGCTATCACCAGCGCTTTCAAATGAATCTGCAAGTGCTTAAAATAGGAACAAAACCAGAGGAAATCAACCCTAAAGACGGGTTTTCTTGCTATGGCAAGATAAAATCCAGCTACATGCTGGTCAAGGGCTCAGTCCCAGGTGCCAAGAAAAGGTTATTGATACTAACCCAGCCCCTAAGAGCTCCTGAAAAAGAGGAACCGTTACCCACCATTACTCACATTAGTTTGAGCTCAAAGCAAGGAAGATAAGGAAGAGAAGTGCTAAAATGAAAATAAAAGTGCTTAACACATCAGGAACCGAGATTGGAGAAACAGAGCTACCAATCCAGTTTCAAGAGCCGCTCCGACCAGATCTTGTGAAGAAAGCAGTCCTTGCTATACAGAACAATAGAAGGCAGGCTTATGGAGCCTACAAAGAGGCAGGGAAAAGGCACCACGTAGAAATCTCTAGGAAGCGTCGTGATTACAAAACCAGTTATGGTTATGGAATAAGCAGGGTGCCGAGAAAGATTCTCTCTGGAAGAGGAAACCAGTTCTTCTGGGTAGGCGATTTTGCACCCGGCACTGTAGGAGGAAGAAAAGCTCACCCTCCGAAAGCAGAAAAGAATTTCAAATGGAAAATAAATGAAAAAGAACGAAGAAAAGCCATCTGCTCAGCAATGAGTGCTGTGATGAGCAAGGAAGCGGTGGCTGAGAGAGGGCATGCTCTCCCCAATAACTATCCCTTCCTTATCACAGAGGAGTTTGAAGAAATAAGCAAGACAAAGGAATTGTTAAAGACCCTGGCCCGGCTCGGGTTTGAGCGCGAACTAACAAGAGCAGCGAATACAAGAACACGAGCAGGAAAGGGAAAAAGAAGAGGCAGAAGAAAAGCACTCTCAAAAAGCCTGCTCTTAGTAGTGGCAAACCGAGCCAAGATAGGAAAAGCAGCTGCGAATGCTTCTGGGCTGGACTGTGTCTGTGTCCAAAACCTAAATGCAGAGCTGCTCGCGCCAGGAGGCCATGCTGGCAGGGCAACACTCTTTACAACTAAGTCCTTAGATGCTCTTAAGAAAAACCTGTTTACTAAACATTATAAGGGAGCTTGTGATCATGAAGCTGATAAAAAGAGAATCATTCGGGAAAAGGAAGAGCCTGTAAAAAAATCAGATAAGATAAAAGCAGTTAAGAAGAACAAAGCCGAGGCTAAAGAATGATAATCAAATATCCTTTGTCAACAGAAAAATCCATAAGATTAATGGAGTCAGAGAACAAACTGGTTTTTGTTGTGGATGATAAGGCAACCAAGCAAGACATAAGGAAAGAAATAGAGGAAACTTTCAATGTAAAAGTTGCTAAAATTCACACCACTAATGATTCCAGCGGGAGAAAAAAGGCTTATGTGAAATTTGCGCCAGAAAGCCCGGCTATTGACCTGGCAACAAAACTGGGTTTAATGTAAGTTAATATGATTGTGGAGATGATTCATGGGTAAGAACATAACCTCACAAAAACGGGGAACAGGAAGCCCGACCTTTAGAAGGCCGAGCTTTAGCTTTGAAGGAGCAACCAAGATAGGTAAGAACGGCACAGCAGTAATTACTGAACTGCTGGACTGCAGAGCCCACTCTGCTCCTCTTGCAAGAGTAAAATATGATGATAACACTACCTCGCTCATTATAGCTCCGGAAGGAATGAGAAAAGGACAAGCAATAGAAGTCGGAGGAAAAGAAGTCAAGATAGGAAACATCTTGGAGCTGAAAGAAATCCCTGAGGGCGTTAGCGTTTTCAACATTGAAAACAGGCCTGGAGACGGGGGTAAATTTGTAAAAGCATCAGGTGTTGCAGCAAAGGTGATTGCCAAAACAAAGAATACAGTCACTCTTTTGCTGCCATCAAAGAAATATAAGGAGTTTAATCCTAATTGCAGGGCATGCGTCGGCATTGTTGCGGGCGGCGGGAGATTGGAAAAGCCTCTTTACAAGGCAGGGAGAAAATACTTTGCAATGAAGGCGAAGAACCAGTACTGGCCAAGCGTTTCAGGAACCAGCATGAACGCAGTTGACCACCCATTCGGAGGAAGAAGCAGCCACCACAAAGGAAGGCCTACGATTGCACCTAAGAATGCTCCTCCAGGAAAAAAGGTCGGAGCGATAAGACCTAGGCACACAGGCAGGAACAAGTAAGAAGAGAGAGCAAAGAGGGACCGAAGAGAGGAGGAAGAGAAAAAATCCAGAGGCACATCAAGATGATGAGGAAAGGTTTTGTTTATCGGGGAAAAAACTTGGAAGAATTACAGAGAATGAGCCTTACTGAATTAGCAGAACTCTTCTCAGCAGAAGGCAGGAGAAAACTGCAGAGGCTTAGTGATCTAGACAAGCAATTTATTGAGAAGGTTAAGATTAGCAAAAAACCAGTCAAGACTCACTCAAGAGAAATGATAATCCTTCCTTTTATGGTAGGCAAGGTAATAATGGTTCATGATGGCAGAAGCTTCCAGCAGGTAAATGTAATCGAGGAAATGATAGGGCATAGGCTTGGCGAATATGTGATGACGAGAAAAAAGGTAGCTCACAGCGCCCCAGGAATAGGAGCGACAAGGTCAAGCGCAAGCCTCTCAGTCAAATAAGCTTGCTAAGTAATAATGAAATGAGGATTAGAGATGAAATATAATTATGCCTTTAAATCAGACAAGGAGAACGTGGTTAAGGTAGTTGGGAGAGACTTAGGTATCTCGACAAAAATCGCCATAGAGATGTGCGCCTTTATCCGTGGTATGCCTCTGGCAAAAGCCAAGGCAACACTGGAGAGAGTAATTGATAAAGAAGCCGCAGTGCCATTTAAAAGATTCACAGAAGGAGCAGGACATAAAAAGGGCATTTCAGCAGGCAAACACCCCCTTAAGGCTTCCCAGGAGTTCCTTAAATTATTCAAAGCACTTGAAGCCAATGCCCAGAACAAAGGATTAAGCTCATCATTAAGAATAATCCACGCGTGTGCCCAGCAGGCAGCAAGGCCTTTGCATTATGGCAGGAAGAGAAGGATAAGAATGAAGAGAACGCACCTTGAGCTGGCAGTGCAGGAAATGGAGCCTGCAAAAAAAGAAGCAAAGGAGATAAAACAAAGCAGAGTTGATAAATCCAAAGCAACGAAACCCAAAGCAACAACGCCTAATAAGGGCATGGAGGAGAAATAGTGATTGTCCTCAAAAAATCCAAGATTTTTTGGGACACCCAAAAAAACCAAGGTGATTTTTTTTGATTGAGAGGAAATTCGTTAACCAAAACATAAAGGAATTCGAGATTAAGGAATACATAAGGACTAACCTGCAGAGGGTTGGGCTTAGCGATGTAAAGCTCCAGAGAACTCCTCTTGGAGAAAAGATAATCATCAGCACCAGCAGACCAGGATTGGTTGTAGGAAGATCAGGCACTAACATCACCAAGCTAACTAAGGACTTAAAAGAGGTTTTCAAGCTAGAAAATCCCCAAATAGAGATTGAGGAAGTGACTAGCCTGGGATTAGACGCTAATATAATCGCTGAGATGATCGCTAATTCACTCGAAAGGTTCGGGGTTTCAAGATTCAAAGGAATTGCTCACAAGGCAATGTCAGATGTGCTGACTGCAGGAGCCTTTGGTATTGAAATCCTAATCTCAGGCAAGGTGCCCAGTGCAAGAGCCAAAACCTGGAGATTTTACCAAGGCTACTTAAAGAAGTGCGGTGACATTGCGGTTTCAAAAATAAGGGTCGCTTACTCTGCTGCCCAGCTGAAAAGCGGCACAATCGGTGTTAAAGTAAGCATAATGACCCAAGACACAGTGCTTCCTGATAAGATAAAGATAATTCAAGAAAAAGAAGGTTTGGTTAAGCAAGTTGAAGAGGTTAAAGACGCCTCTTTTCATGAAGAGCTAAAAGAAAAAATCATGGAGCTCACAGGAGAGCAATCCCAAGACCAGTCATCAGCACCTCCCAACAAGGCTTTGCCTAAAAAAAAGAAAGGAAAACAAGGAATGAAAGAAGCTGAGGCAAAAAAAACCAAAAAGGAACAGCTTAGCCCACCAGATAAGAAAAGAAGAGAGCAGGAAAAAACTCGAGGACCGCCGGACGTGGCTAGCTTAGCAGCTCCAGAAGAAGAGGAAAGGAAAAATGAAATTTAAGGAATTGGCACAGTTGGGCAAGGATGAACAAGAACAAAAGCTGAAAGAGCTACAATTAGAGCTTATTAAACTGAATTCCCAGGTTGCTACAGGCACGCCCCCTAAGAATGCTGGCCAGCTAAAAAGGTTGAAGAAAGATATTGCAAGAATCATGCTCCTAAAAAGTAAAGATGAAAAAAATAGCAGAAGTAGCAAGACAGAAAAAATTTTGGTACAACGAAAGAAAAAAGCTGCTGAACAAAGAAAAGGTTCAGAGCCAAAAGAAGCATCAACTCAAAAAACAAGACCAGAAACAAAATGAGTGAAGTATGCAACACTTGCGGGCTGCCAAAAGAGCTTTGCGTTTGTGAGACAATCGCAAAGGAAAGCCAGAAGATAGAGATTGCCTTGATAAAGAAAAAGTTTGGGAAAATCAGCACAGTGATTACAGGCATAAACCAGAACGAGATAGACTTGAAAAAACTGGCAAAGAAGCTCAAAACCAGATTTGCTTGCGGAGGCACAGCAAAGGACGGTGCGGTTGAGCTTCAGGGAGATCACCTGAAAGACATAAAGGCGGAGTTCGTAAAGCTCGGTTTCAGCCCAGACATGATAGATGTCAAAAAAGCGTGAAGGATAGAACTGAAAGGAAAGATGGATAATAACCTTGCAGAGGAATTTATAGGCAGCATGATAGAGGTTGTCAAGTCAAAAAACAAGGACCTTCAAGGCGCTCAAGGAAGAATTATTGATGAAACAAAAAACACTTTCATAATACTTGATGAGAAAAAACAAGAAAAGACTTTACTGAAAAAAGGCAGCGTGTTCAGGATTGGAGGAAAGGAAATATCAGGAGAAAAAATCCTGTACAGGCCAGAGGAAAGAATCAAGCTCAAGAGATAACCAATAAATAAGCAAGAAAATCAAAGAATAACCACTAAAAAGCTGGAGAGAAACGAGATGAAAAAGAAAGGAATTGGGTTAAAGCTGAAACAACCGGAAAAGAGCTGTTCAGACAAGAACTGTCCTTTTCACGGAGAGCTGAGCATAAGAGGAAAGTTGCTTACAGGCACTGTTGCAAGCGATAAGATGTCCAAGACAGCGATTGTGTCTTGGGACCGGAAGGTGTATGTTCCCAAGTTTGAGAGGTATGAAAAGAGAAGGAGCAAGGTAAGCGCCCACAATCCAGAATGCATCGATGCCAAGAGAGGGGATGTTGTTTTGATAGCAGAAACAAGACCCCTTTCCAAGACAAAAAATTTTGTTATCATTGAAGTTATAGGCAAGGAGTCAACAAGGGACATCCTGAAAGCAGAGGCTATCAAGGAAGAAGAAGGAACTGAGAAGCCCTTGCCCAAGCTTGATGAAGAACAAAAACATAAATCAAAGAAAGAAGAGAAGAGCGATGAAAAATGAAAGCAGTCAAAGCACACATAACCGCAGGTTTGCAGAAAGGCTCTTACCTTGAAACCTGCGACAATTCAGGAGCAAAATTACTCAAGATAATCTCTTTCAAAAGATCCAAAACCGTAAAAGGAAGAAATCCTCAGGGAGGGATAGGGGATTTAATAACTGCCTCTGTTGTAAAGGGCAGGCCTGACATGAGAAAGCAAGTGGTCTTTGCAATCATTGTACGCCAAAGAAGGGAATACATGCGGAGAAATGGAGTCAGGATAAAATTTGAGGATAACTCCGCAATCGTGCTGAAGGATGACAAAGGGACCCCTAAAGGGACAATTTTCAAAGGTCCAATAGCCAAAGAAGTTACAGAGCGATGGCCGGCCATTGCAAAAGTAGCTAGCATGGTAATTTGAATGAGTTGATAATCATGAAAAAGCAATTTTCAACAAAATGGAAGGCAAGCAAGCAGCCTCGGAAGCAGAGAAAATATAGGTTTAATGCTCCGCTTCATGTCAGAGCAAAATTTCTACATGCACCTCTTGCCAAGGAGCTTGCAAAGAAGCACGGCATAAAGAGAGCAAGAGTGATTGTGGGAGATAAGGCAAAGATTATGATTGGAAAGTTTAGAGGAAAGGAAGGCAAAATAGAGGCTGTTGATTTAAAAAAAGGCAGAGCAGTGATAACTGGCATTGAGATTTCAAAAAAAGACGGCTCCAAGAGCAGGCCAAAGTTTCACGCTTCCAATCTTTTAATAACAGAGTTGAGCCTTGAAGACAAGCGAAGGCTCAAGAAAAGAAAAAAGGAATAAAAAAGGATAAAGAAGAATAAAGAAAGGTTTCAAAATGGTAAAAAACCACATTAAAAGGATAAATGCACCCAAGAGATGGGATATACTTAGGAAAAGAGCTGTTTTCATAAGCCGCCCAAATGCAGGCAGGAGCTTTGACTTAGCTATTTCCTTAAATAGTGTCATCAAGGAGCTCCTGAATAAAACTAAAACAACCAAGGAATCCAAGTACCTTATTAAACACCAAGGGGTGTTTGTTAATGGGAAAAGGCGCTATGATGAGAAGTTCCCGGTTGGCTTCTTGGATGTTGTGAGCTTTCCCTCAATAAAAGAGAACTACCGCCTTTTAGTTAACAGGAAAGACAGGCTTTTCCTTTTGAAAATAAGCGATGAAGACGCAAAGCTAAAGCTTTCCAAGGCACTGGATAAAAAGACTCTTTCCAATGGCGAAATTCAGCTTAATTGCTCTGATGGGAGGAACTTCATAATTAAGAAAGATGATGCTTTGTTAAAGGAGATAAAGAAGAACGATTCCATCCTATACAACCCGAATGATAACAAAATAGCCCAACACCTCAAACTTGAGAAGGGGATGTTAGCCTACCTTTACAAAGGAAAGCACGTAGGCTACTTAGTAAGCATTGATGAATTTAAAGGGGGAAACATAGTCTTCAAATTAGGAGATGATACTTTTGAGACCAAGAAAGCATATGCTTTCGCGATGGGTAAAGACAAACCAGCAATAAGCATTGCTAAGGAATAATAGAAGAAGCATATCAGAAGAAATGGTAATTAGAAATGAGCCAAACCATGAATGAGATAAGGATTGGGAAACTCACCCTTAACATAGGTGCAGGTAAAGAGCAGGCTATTCTAGACAAAGGAATGATATTGCTGAAAAACATCACAGGGATTGACCCTGTAAAAACCATCACTCAGAAAAGAATTGCTGGTTGGGGGCTAAGGCCTGGCTTGCCCATCGGGTGCAAACTCACCATAAGGAAGCTTCCGGCAGAAGAGCTGATTAAAAGGCTCCTGGCTGCCCATAACAATTCATTATCCCAAGATAACTTTGACGATGACGGCAATGTATCCTTTGGGATTCACGAGTATATTGATATTCCCGGCATAAAATATGACCACAAGATAGGCATAATGGGCTTGCAGGCTTCAATTACGCTCGAAAGGCCCGGATTTAGGATTAAGAGAAGAAAAATCATGAAGAGAAAAATACCTGCTAGGCACAGGGTGAGAAAAGATGCTGCTATAGACTTTATGAAGAAGAACTTTGCTGTGAAAATAAGCGAGGAGCAACAAACTGAATGAAGAGGACGAAGCTAAGATGACAACCACCAATCATACCAAGGTATTAAAGCAGATAAGGAGCAAACCTGCCAAGTACGAAAAGTTCCTTAAGTATAATGTTCCGCGCAAAAGGAAATTCGGAAGGAGCATGCACAAGTGCAGGCGGTGCGGACAAACAGCCGCCCATGTTGGCCAGTACGGGCTGCACTTCTGCCGCCAGTGCTTCAGAGAAGTGGCTCCTAAGATAGGATTCAAAAAATACAGATGAAAAATACAGATGAGGTTGAAATAAGATGAGCCTTAATGACCCTTTATCAAACGTGCTTTCCCAGATTAGCGCTTATGAAAAGATAGGCAGGAAGGAGATTGTGACCCAGAGCAATTCGAAAATTATCAAGAAGATGCTCTCAATAATGCAGGATAACAAATTCATTGGCAGCTTTGAAGAGATAAAAGATTCAAAAGGAAACTTCCTCCGGATTAACCTTATCGGCAATATAAACAAAACAGGAGTTGTTAAGCCTCGCTTTAGCGTTAAGAAAGACAACTTTGAGAAGTTTGAGAAAAGATTCCTGCCAGCAAGGGACTTTGGGATACTGGTTATAAGCACCCCTCAAGGCGTGATGACGCACAATGAGGCAAAGAAAAAAGGACTTGGAGGAAGACTCATAGGCTATTGCTATTAGAGATTATTGCTATGATATCAAGATTATTACTATTAAATGTTTTAAAAGTGATTTGAAATGAAACAAGACCTTAAAGAGGAGCTGAGAATACCAGAGAACACAACCATGACCCTAGATAACAGAATATTCACAATAAAAGGCCCGAAAGGAGAGGTCAAAAAAAGGTTCTACAACCCTAAAATAACAGCAAGAATAATAGGCAATAGTGTTGTGTTTGAATCAAAAAAAGCTACTAAAAGAGAGAAGAAGCTAATTAAAACTTACATTGCCCATCTGAAAAGCATGATAAAAGGAGCTAACGAGATGCACGTTTACAAGCTGAAGATATGCTCTGGCCACTTTCCGATGACCGCTAGCGTTAAAGGAAACTTGTTTGAGCTAAAAAACTTTTATGGAGAGACAGTGCCCAGAACAACTGCCTTGCCTGAAGGAGTGAATGTGAAGGTAGATGGCCAATACATCCTTATAGAAGGAGCTGACAAGGCTGCTGCGAGCAAGGCTGCTAGCCTGATTGAGCTGCTTACTAGACGACCAGGCTTTGATAAAAGGATATTTCAAGACGGCATATTCATTGTTGAAAAGGACGGCGAGCCTCTGAGAGGCTAAAAATGTTCCGAGGAATCAAAATAAAACAAAAAACAAGAAAAGAACCAATGAGAGATATCAGATGAGAGATATAAAAGAGCTGCTGGAAAAGAGAAAGGCGACAAAAAAGGGAAAACCCTTTTTTAGGAAAAAGGATTATTACAAGTCCAAGAACCTGGCCTGGAGATGGCGAAAACCAAGAGGCGTGGACAATAAACAGAGGCTGAGGAAAAGATCTCATGCCTCAATACCAGAGACTGGGCTAAAGTCACCAAAAGAAGTGAGAGGGCTGCACAAATCAGGCTTAACGTCAGTGATAGTGTTAAACTTTAAGCAACTAGAAACGCTTACTAAGGAACAAGGCTTGATTTTATCATCAAGGCTAGGGAACAAAAAAAGAAGCATGCTCATTGAAGAGATAAAAAAGAGAGGCTTGATTTTGCTAAACATGGATGCTGACAAAACCCTTTCAAAAATTCAGGCCGGCCTAAAACAAAGGCAAGAAGGCAGGAAACAAGAGCTGGCCAAAGAAAAAGAAGCAGAGAAAAAGAAGAGTATAGAGGAAACTGTTAAGAAGGAAGAGGCCGAGGCAAAAGAGGAAACAAAAGGGGAAGCGAAAGGGACTGCAAAGGAGGTCGTGGAAGCTCAAGAAAAAGAGGAGAAACCGCTCACTGATGAAGAGAAGACAGCAAGTGAAAAACTTGCTGATTCAGAAAAATCAATTTTTCTGAAGAAAAAACTTGAGAAGGAAGAAAAAGATAAGCTTCTCACCAAAAGAACATGATGCTCAAGAGGTAAATAAAGATGAAACTAAACCTTCAAAAAAGGCTTGCAGCAAGCGTGCTAGGCTGCTCTGAGAAAAGAGTAGTCTTTGACCCTGCAAGGCTCGAGGATATAAAGGAAGCCATCACCAAAACAGACGTAAGGCTACTCATAGGTGAAGGAGCAATAAGAGAAGCCCCCCAAAAGGGCGTATCCAGGGTAAGAGCCAACAAGAGGATAATCCAAAAAAGAAAAGGACTAAGAAAAGGACTGGGAAGCAGGAAAGGAAAATCCACTGCCAGAGAACCCAGAAAGCAGGCGTGGATGAACAGGGTGCGTTCCCAAAGAAGGTTCATAAAGAGCCTGAAGCAGCACCTGAAAACTGGCGCTTTTAGAGAACTCTACTTAAAATCAAAAGGAGGCTTTTTTAGAAGCGTGAAGCACATCAAGTTGTATGTTGCAGAGCATGATATGACTCTCACGCCCTTACAAAGAGCCGGAACAGCTGCAGTGACCGGAGCAGCTGACGAGGCCAAGAAGAAATTTGTTCAGAAAAAAACACCTCCTAAAACAGCTCCTGCAAAACCAGGCAGAATAAAGAAGACTGACACTCAAGCTTGAGCATTATTAAACCTAAACATTAGATTAGATGATGTGAAGAAGAATGGAAAAGAAAAAGGTAATGCAGTACAGAAGGAAACGGGAAGGAAAGACGAATTATAAGAAAAGGCTTCTCCTGCTGAAAAGCAAGAAGCCAAGAGTGATTATTAGGAAGACCAATAAGCAAATCATCCTTCAAATAGCAGAATATGCAATCCAAGGTGATAAAATAGTTTGCGGAACCAATTCAGCCAGCCTTCAGAAATTAGGCTGGAAATATTCCTGCAACAACCTGCCTGCTTGCTACCTAGCAGGACTGATGATTGGCAAGAAAGCCCTTGCTAAAGGCATAAAGGAGGCGGTGGTCGATGTTGGCTTGCACACCACCATTCCCGGATCAAGGGTTTATGCTGCTGTTAATGGAGCAATTGATGCTGGGATGAAAATACCTGCTTCAGAAGATATTTTCCCACCTAAAGAAAGGCTTAGCGGAGAGCACATCGCCAAGTTTTTTGCATTAATCAAAGAAAAAACCCAGTTCACTGATTACAGGAAAAGAAACCTGGACTTGGCAAAACTAAAACAGGACTTTGAAGATTTTAAAAAGAAAATAACGAGCGACTGATACCTATGGCAAGAAGAAGATACTCAGATGGAAAGGGGCGAAAAGAGCAATCAGGAAGCAGAGCAAGGCACACCAAAGGAGAAAGAACATCTTCAGAAGAGGCGTCTTCTATAAAAAGAGAGATGGCATCTCTAGAAAGCTGGAAACCCAAAACCAAGCTTGGCACAAAGGTCAAGAATAAGGAATTGCTTGAGATTGACGAAATACTTAATCATGGTCAGAAGATACTGGAGCCAGAAATCGTAGATTCCCTCTTACACCTGGAGCAGGACTTGCTATTGATAGGGCAGTCGAAGGGAAAGTTCGGCGGAGGAGCAAGGCGCGTTTTTAGGCAGACACAGAAAAAGACCAAGGAGGGGAACAAGCCAAAATTTTCCACTCTTGTGGTTGTTGGTGACAAAAACGGGCATGTCGGCCTTGGAGCTGGAAAAGCCAAGGAAACTGTTCCTGCAAGAGAAAAAGCCATAAGGCAGGCAAAACTTAATATCTTTAAAATCAGGAGGGGATGCGGCTCATGGCAGTGCAGCTGCGGAAAACCACACTCAATACCCTTCACAGTCACAGGCAAGTGCGGCTCAATAGAAATAAAGTTCATTCCTGCGCCTAAAGGCAAAGGGCTCTGCTGCGAGAAAGAGATTGCAAAAGTGCTTGAGCTCGCTGGCATCAAGGACGTGTGGACCAAGACAAGAGGGCAGACAAGGAACCTCTTGAATTTTGTTTATGCTTGCGAAGACGCTTTGAGAAAACTCACGGTTATAAAAATCCGTCCAGAAGAAATAAGCAAACTCGGAATCGTCGACGGAAGCATACCATCAGAAAAGGGAGCAGAAGATAATAAAGAAAGCAAAGAGCCTGAAGCAGCAGAACAGCTTGACCAGGCTGCGCTGGCTTCAGAAGGCCAAGAGAACAAAGAACAAAAATAGATGTATAGCTTAATGCATAACGTGATACCATGGCAGAAGAAACCAACAAGGAAGCACAAGGAAAAGAAGCAAAGGAAAAGGGAAAGCAACTAAAAGGAGTTGTAAAACTAAAAAAGGAAGAAACAGTAAAAGCAAAAGCAACAAAACCCCAAGGCAGAATCGCGCTCATACTCATCAGAGGGCTTACAGGGACCAAAGGAGACATTGGGAGAACGCTTTATTCCCTTTGCTTGAGAAAAAAACATGTTTGTGTGGTGATTCATGACATACCAAGCAACAGGGTGGCTGCGATAAAATGCAAAGACTACCTTACTTTTGGAGAGATTAATGATGAAACTTACCAGGCGCTGGTAAAAGCCAGAGGAAGAAAAGACAGCAAGGGAGAGCTCAAAAAGTTCTTTGCTCTTCACCCGCCAAGAGGAGGCTTTGAGAGAAAAGGGATTAAAAACCCATTCAGCAAAGGCGGAGCCCTTGGCTACAGAGGGGATAAAATTAATGAGCTCATCAAGAAGATGCTCTAGAAACAAAAGGCGATGATTATGCGTTTCAAAAAAAAGAAAACATCCAAGAAGAGGGGCAGCAAGTTCCACGGCTATGGAAGAGGGGCTGCTCATCATAAAGGAGCAGGCAACCGCGGAGGCAGAGGCAGGGCAGGGACTGGCAAGAGGGCAGACGCAAAAAAGCCAAGCTTCTGGCACATACCTACGGGCAAGCATGGCTTTGCCTCTAAGAACAGGATGAAGATAAAAGCAATTAACCTTGAAACAGTTCACAAAAACCTTCCTGCCTGGGTTGCGCAAGGATTCGCTACCAAGAGCCTTTCTGGATTTTCAATTGAGCTGGCTAGTTGCGGCTATAATAAGCTTTTGGGTAAGGGCAGGGTTTCTGAAAAACTAATCATTATTACTGATTTTGCATCAAAGAATGCTGTTGATAAGGTTAAGAAAGCAGGCGGAGAGGTCAAGGTTTTGAAGAGCATTGTCAAAAAAGAGAAGAAGCCTGTTGAGAAGAAAAAGGCTGTTGAAGAAGTAGCAGAAGAAAAACCAGCAAAGGATAAAAAAGCAGAAGATAAAACAGCAGAAGAAAGCTAATATAGGAATAAATAGGGATTATAATAAAAAATAATAAATAAAAGTTATTGGCTGCAGGCGCAACAAGGGATGAAAATGGGTGGCTTTGAAAACATTCTGTATAACCTTCCTGAAGTCCAGGCACCAAAGCAGAAGAGGCTTGGCTTTAAGGAAAAACTCAAATGGACTCTTATAATCCTTGTGTTGTACTTCATCCTGGGATTAGTCCCTTTGTATGGCTTAGGAGAATCTGCCCTTGCGCAGTTCGAGTTCCTAGCCATAATCCTAGCATCGCCTATGGGAAGCATAATCAGCCTGGGCATAGGGCCAATAGTAACTGCATCCATTGTTCTCCAGCTGCTTAATGGCTCTGGCTTGGTCAAATTTGACTTAACCTCTCACGAAGGAAAAAGGAGATTTCAGGGCATTCAGAAACTATTATCCATCTTCTTCATACTATTTGAAGCCTTCATATATGTGCAGATGGGAGGGCTTCGGCCTGCCCAGGGCTTTTCTCCCTTCATCATAATCTTCCAGCTCTTTTTAGGAGGATTAATGATTATGTTCATGGACGAAGTGGTTAGCAAATGGGGCTTTGGCTCAGGAATCAGCTTGTTTATTGCAGCAGGCGTTGCTCAAACCATTTTTGTAAGGCTCTTCAATCCATTAGCAAGCCCCAATAACCCAGGAATAGCATCAGGTGCAGTTCCTGCCCTTATACAATCCTTGAGCGCAGGCGAGGCTGTGACGGCCGGGCTTATGTTCGCTGCAATAGCAGCCACGATAATCGTTTTCCTGCTCGTGGTTTATGCCCAGGCAATGAGAGTGGAGGTTCCGCTAAGCTTTGGCAGGGTAAGGGGCTATGGCATAAGGTGGCCTCTGCATTTCTTCTATACAAGCAACATTCCAGTAATACTTGTAGCGGCGTTGATAGCGAATGTTCAGCTGTTTGCAAGGCTGCTTTCCAATTGGGGGCATCCTATCCTAGGAACTTTTTCAGGCAACACCCCAATTTCAGGACTAGCAGAATGGCTTTACGGGCCACAGATAGTGAGCAAGCTCATAACCCACTCTCTTCAGATAACTGATATCTGGCACGCCCTGGTGTATGTGCTCTTCATGATGTTCGGAGCAATGCTTTTCGGCATATTTTGGGTCCAGACATCTGGCTTGGATGCAAGGAGCCAGGCCAACCAGATGATTAATTCAGGATTGCAGATTCCTGGCTTTAGAAAAGATGTTCGTGTTCTTGAAAGAATGCTCAGCAGGTATATCTGGCCCTTGACAGTCATGGGAGGATTGGCTGTTGGGTTGCTTGCTGCCCTGGCAGACATAACAGGAGCTTATGGCACAGGAACAGGCATCCTGCTTACAGTCATGATAGTTTATCGCCTTTACGAAGACATTGCCCAGCACCACATGATGGACATGAACCCTGGCCTGAGGAAATTCATTACAGGCTAGTTTATTATCATTAACAGGCTAAAAACTTGAGTAATTATTTGGGGTGAAAGAATAATGGCTTTTGAAAGTATATTAGACCCGGTATTTAACCCACTCTTAAAGATGCCTCCCTTGCTGGCCATACTTCTCATATCATTCATCATCACTCTTCTCATAACCCTTGTTTACAAATTCACAACAGACCAGAAAAAGATGAAGAAGCTCAAGGAGGAGATGAAAGAACACCAGAAAAAGATTAAGGAATTAAGCAAGAAAGACCCGCAGAAGGCAATGCAAATGAATAGCGAAGCAATGAAAGGTAACCTTGAGTACATGAAAAGCAGCTTCAAATCAACCCTTTACACCTTGATTCCCATCATCATCATCTTCGGCTGGTTAAATACGCACATGGCATACTACCCCTTACTCCCGAACCAAGAATTCAAAGTAACAGCATACTTTACAGAAGGGCATACCCGGACAGTTGCCTTGGCAGTCATTCCTGAGCTCGAAATAATTGGGAATGCAACTCAGTTCATCATAGAAGGAAAAGCAGAGTGGAGCTTAAAAGGAGGGGAAGGTGAATACAAGCTGGACTTGAATTACAACAACGAAAAGTATGATATGCCCTTGCTAATAAGCTCTCAGCATCAATACGCTCCTCCAGAAAAAATGATATCTAACTCAAAGCTTAAGAAAATAGTTATAGGCAATGAAAAGATTTACCCGCTGAAAGATTTGCTGGGCTTAAAGCTGAGCTGGTTGTGGACTTATATCATCTTTAGCATGCTTATAAGCATAGGGCTGAGGAAAATCTTAAAGGTTTACTAAAAATTCTCAGAGGCTTACTAATTTTCTGTGTTTTTCTTAGCATAATATTTATAACAATATTTATAAACCAACCCTCTTTCCAGAGGATAAAATGCCAGCACCAAGATTCAGGTCAAGAAGCCTTAGGCGAGTTCAGAGAAGAATGCCTGGGGGAAAAGTGAAAAGGGTTTACCTAGCAAGAAAACCAGGGGTTGTTAGATGCGCTGTATGCGGCGCAGAGTTACAAGGCATCCCAAGACTAAGCCTTGTCAAGGCAAAAAACATTTCAAAGAGCAAGAAAAGGCCCGAACGCCCTTACGGAGGCTTTCTCTGCAACAATTGTGTAAGAGAGAAACTTAAGCAGGAAGCAAGATTGACAGGATTAACAATTCAATGAACAAGCTCTCAAGGCGTCCATGAGTTTTTTGGTGACAAAAAACAAAGAAATCTTAGGACGCTGGAGCAAAATCAAAAATAAAGAAACTTCAAACTTTTAAGGGCAGCATAAAGAAGATAGATAAAGATTAGGGAGGATGTAAAGATGTTCGAGTTGGGACGCATGTGCGTAAAAATTGCAGGCAGGGATGCGGGAAAGAGATGCCTGGTAATTGATGTGTTGGATGACAAGAATGTGATGATAGATGGGGAAACTAGGAGAAGGAAGTGCAACATCAAGCACCTTGAGCCCTTGGACAAGGTTTTGAGCGTGAACAAGAACGCTCCCAAGCCAGAGGTTATAAGGCTTTTCAAGGAGATGGGCATAGAGTTAAAGGAGAGCAAGCCTAAGAAGAAACTTGAGCGGCCTAAGAGGTTAAGGAAGAAAAAGGAAAAGCCTGTCAAGCAATCTAAGACAAAGGCAAAGGAGAGCAATAAAGAGATAAAAAATAAGATTGAAGAAAAGAAGCCAGAGCCCGCTGCTCCTAAATAATTTTTTTCATTATTTTAATTTCTCATTTAATTTTTTCCTTTTGATCTTTTAGTATTCCGAAGTTCTCTTTCTCAGCCCCTGGCGCTTGGATTTTATTTTTTTCTTCTTAATCTCTTCAAGCAACCTCTTTATGGCTGCTTGCGGATTCTTTACTCCTATAACCTTCTCTGTCTTTCTCACGTCAAAATAAATGCCTGCCATGGACTCTGCCATTCCTCCACTAGTGGTCATGGCTACGATAGGTATGTCCTCAATGTAAGCATAGGTTGCCTCATTAAGGGTGCCAGCTCCTCCGCCTACAATGATTGCTCCATCACAGCTGTTAAGGTTGATAGCATCCCTTGACCAGCCAATTCCTGTAGCCACAATAAC
>DATEYH010000050.1:0-3092 GCA_035256305.1 Candidatus Nanoarchaeia archaeon | reverse complement strand
GTGTTTTTTCCACCACTCAATGTCTGTCTTGTCGCCAAAGGTGCATATCATCACAATGCCAGAACCAAAAGCAGAATCAACCTTATCATCTTTTCTTACCTCAACGATTTGATTGAACAAAGGCACTTTCACTTTTTTGCCAACAAGCTCCTTGTAGCGCTTGTCATCAGGGTGCACGAATATTCCGACACAGGCTGGCAAGAATTCTGGTCTGGTAGTTGCAATGCTAATTTTTTTATTGCTAATATTTTCAATCTTTTTCTTAGCGCCTTTGCTTTTATCTTTGCCTTTGAGCCCTCCCTTTTCTACAAGCTCAAAATCAACATAATATAATGTGGTGCTTCTCTGAGAATCTTCAACCTCTGCCTGGGCAAGGGCTGTCTGGTGGTGAGTGCACCAAAGCGTCGGCTCTTTGCTACGATAAGCATCTCCCTGCTTGACAAGCTCTATGAATGAGCGCTGAGAAGCTTTCTGAGCCATGGGCTCAATAGTTGTATAAAGGAGGCTCCAGTCATAGCTATGCCCTAAGCCCCTGAAGACCCTGTCTGCATAGTCCTTCTCAACCTTCTTGCTTTCTTCCAAGCATAGCTTCCTGAACTCAGCCCTGGTAGTGGTCTTCTTGTTAATCCCGAATTTCTCCTCAACATACTTCTCTGTTGGCAAGCCATTATCATCAAAGCAGGGTGGAAAGAACACGTTAAAGCCCCGCATCCTCTTGTAACGGGCTATAATCTCAAACTGGGTGTAGTGCAGTGCATGGCCCACATGAAGATGGCCTGAGGAAGCATAAGGAGGAGGAGTATCAATACTATATATTGGCTTGGAGCTTTTATAGTCAAAGTTATTAATGCCCTGCTCTTCCCAGTAGTTCTGCCACTTCTTCTCAACTTTTCCTGCGTCATAAACTTTATCCAGCATCTTGGTGATAAGAGAAAAACAGGCGTATATAAAGTTTATTGTTAGTTTTATTCTTAGTACTTTTTTGTTTTTAATTTACACAACCTAGCGCCTTGCTGGCCGCAGACTATAGCAGCAGTGTAGCTTCCCATTCTTCCGCACTCCTCAGGACTCCAGCCCTTTTGGATGCCGTAAATCAAGCCTGCCATATAAGCATCTCCTGCGCCAGTGGTGTTTACCAGAGAAGTTGGGCAACGAGGAATTTCAACCCTTTTGTCCTTAGTGAGTATTTCAGAGCCCCTTGCTCCTTTTTTAACAGCTACGAGCTCATGTTTTCCTTTTATTGTATGAATAGATTTTTCAAAACTTAAACCAGTGTAAGCTTCTAACTCTTCTTCTGTAAGCGTGAGATAGTCAACCAGGCGCAAAGCTTCATCCAATTCTTTTCTTATATCTTTTGGGATTGAAGGGTCTGCCAGGTCAAAGCTTAGCTTAAGTCCTTTCTTTTTTGCATGTTTCATTGCGTCAAACACGATTTCTGGGTTTGTAATGAGTTCATAGCCGCAGGTGTGAAATAACTGATACTCGTCTATTTTTTTATGATAGACGTAAAAGTTCTTAGAGACTTTCAGGTCAGAAACCAGTGTTTTTTCTCCATCAGGCGTTGTAAGGATGTAGCACACCCCGCTTTCACCTCCCATTGTTGCCAAGAGGTTTTCTAACCCGCTTTTCAACACATCTCTTTTATAGGCTTTTCCAATATCATCTTTTCCAATTGTTCCCATTAACCCTGATTTTAAGCCAAGAACTGCTGTGTCATGAGCAACATTCGCAGATGAGCCGCCAGGAATTAGCTCTTTGTCTCTTTTTATTATCTCATGGAACTTTGAGCTGGCGTAAAAAATCTCTTTATCATTAAGAACTCCTTTTTTTAAGCCGAACTCTTCAAGCTCTCTATCATTTACTTCTATGAATATGTCTGTTATTGCATTACTAAGCGCGAGCACGTCTTTTTTCATCCTAGAATTAGCAAAACGAACTGCTTTATAAAAACTACTCTTTTTTAGTAGTTATTCGAGAACATGTCGGGTAAAGGCTCTGGCTTAATTTTAAACCCCTAATTTTTTCTGCAAAGCCTCATCTACACGCTTCAGGTACTTCATTATCAGCTTGTTCTGGTACTCTAGCTGGCCCATCCTGTGGTCCAAGTCTTTTTTTAAAACTGTAAGGTCATCTTGGTCTGACTTCCTCTTCATGACATGACCCTCAGTAATTCTGTGCGGCTCCTTAATCTTCTCCAGCTCATTAACAATCTCACTGATGGACTTGGCATTCTCAACCAGCACCAGCTCGTGCTCTTCAAGCTTTTTCAGCTCCTTTTTTAAATCACCCAGCTCCTCCTTAGAAGCTACTGCTTTCAAATCCTCTTCCATCTTGTTCATATCAGTAATCTTCTTAGCAAGAACTATTTCGTGCTGGGCAAGCCCTTTCTCTAACTCTTCAAGCCTTTCAAGCTCTTTCTCAAGCTTGTCAGCCCTTTTCTTCAGAAGGTTCAGCTCTGCTTCAACATCCTTCTCAGCTTTCTTGAGCAGCACAAAACCACCTCTCTTTTTTCAAGCCAAATACTCCCGAATCAATTACTTTGTGCTTTGAGTTTAAATATTTTTCCTGGATAAGATGATTTTAGTTGAATATATAGTTAATTATTTATACCCCTATTACTTACGAGCTTTGCATGGCAACTCCTAAAAAGAGAGCAGCAGTCAAGAAACAAGAGTTAAAAAAAGAAGAGGAACAAGAAGAAAAACCTTTAGCCCAAAGCCAGGGTGCAAAGTTCGGAAGCTTCTGGACATCTCTTTTGCCTATTAATAAGGAAGACAAGGCAAGGCTTGAGCTCATTAGGGAAGCATTAGAGCCTAGCGAGATAAAAGAGCTGGAATACCTTCTCAAAACCCACAAGGCAAGGTTTGCAGAAGCAGATTTTGAAACTAGCTCTGGGTTTTTGCAGAGCTCAAAATACCTTTCCCTGGCATCCAATGTTTTGGACCCTGGTTTAAAGCAAAAGGTTGCAGAGCTAAATCAGGGAGTTGTTGCGCATGAGAAAGAAAGAATATTCCTAGATTTTGCGTCTAGTGCAGAGGAAAAGATTCTTGGGCTAATAGCGCCGAATATTATTGGCTTGGACGAAGTAAAAA
>DATEYH010000049.1:0-3258 GCA_035256305.1 Candidatus Nanoarchaeia archaeon | reverse complement strand
AACAGCATAATACTCGTTAACATTGTCAGGGATGTTTGTGACCTTGGTAACGTCGTATAGCTCGTTAAATATTTGCTCAGCAGGATCAGCAGCGTCTGTAACAAAAAGAATCCTTGGCTTTTTCACCACGCTAACTGCCTTGTAAAAGATATTGTTGTCCTGGAAATAATCCTTCTTAGCGCTCACCTCTGCAGTTATCCTGTGGTCTCCTTCTGTGAACTCTTTTTCAAAAGCAAAGGTCAACTGATTAGTATCCTGGTCAATAATTATTTCATTATCAACGCTCACCTTTAAATGAAACTGCTGGTTTCCAAGATTAATTATCTTCACGCTATAGCTTGTGTTCACTCCTACCACTGCTGTTTCAGGGCCGGTTATGTACACTCCGACTTCATCCTCCTTTTTTTCAAGTTGGATAGCGCTGATAGTGGAGTTAAGGTTAGCCGCCAGCAAAGCAACGTCTCCAAGCTCTGTGCCCTCATTCACATTGCCGTCAGTTATTAGTAGGAGCGATGTGTCCTTTTCCAGGTAGCTGAGGATGCTGTCTGCAAGGTCAGATTCCAGGCCAGAGCTCAGGGTTTTAATGCTCACAGGAATTTCCTTCTCAACCTCCTGCTTGAGCTGAGGAATAAACTCAGTGCTAAGCACCTGCATTGAGCTAGTATTGTCTACGAGCACTAGGAGCTTTGGATTGCCAGGCGTAGAGCTGGTTACTTCTCCGAAAGGCTTTGCCAGTGCTATGATTAGGAGCAGGAAGATAAGCGTTCTTGTAACCAGGATTATTATCTTGAACCTTCTCCTCTCTTTTTTGTCGCCAAGCTCGTTATCCACAAAGTTCTTGAAGAGCAGGATAAAAAATAATAGGAGAATTGGGATTAGCCAGAACAATGCCTCGGGCTTTAGTATGTTACTGATCATCACTTACAAGTCACCTCTTAGCTTGATGTAAATGAATTCAAGCATGAGCAGGATGATAACTGCGATTATCAGATAATCTGTCAATTCAAAGGGAACCTTTTCCTTGAACTTATCGCTGGCTGCTGATAAGCCAGTCTCACTAATGCTTTCTTGGCTATTGACATCAGATTCCTTGTCATTTATCAGGTTAATAGCAATCACCCTGTCATTCAGGGTGTAAAGCCCTGCGTTGTCAAGGGCCAGCCTGTCGGTGGTTATCTTGCCAGTGGGCGTGGCAATTCTTTGCTCCTCATTAAAGTTAAGCACGCTGCCTGTCTTGTAATTCAAATCTTTTAGCAAGGGGGTGTCGGTTGCAAGGTCCACAAGCCGCTTCCAGAACACAAAATAAACAGGGCTCTTGGCAAAGCTGGTCTCTGCCTCCTTGTCCTCGTCAAGTATGCCGTAGAAGAAAGCCTTGCCTTTGCCAAGGGCGTTGAAAGTGATGATGGGGCTTTTATCCTCAGCAGCAGCAATCACCACAAAGCTAATGCCTTCAATAGGTGAGGATTTGAAATACTTCTTTGTAATTCCGAACTCGATATTGGCTGTCAAGCTCCCGCTGCTTGTTGCCAGGATATTGGTTGTGGCAGAAACAGCTTCTGAAAATGTTAATGGAGCTAGGCCGTAATAATTTACAGCCAGCATGTCTTTTTGAGCAGCAATAATCACTGCCTTGCCATCCTCCTCCACTTCCTCCTTCACGCCTTTGAAAGTTCCTGGGAGCACAAGGTTTGGGTTGATGTCTTTGAATACAAACAAGTCATAGCCTTCAATCTCAGGAATCTTTGGAGGAACAGCAACTTCTACCTCAGTATTCTTCATGACATCAAAGGCATTGAACAGGAAAGTCTTTGCTGGCTCTGCATTATTGGTTATTAGCAGCACTCTTCTCTTGGTATCTCCTGGAGCGCTGATAAAAGCAGCATTATCCGCCTCTAAGCTATCCTTCAGGCCCTGCACTTCAATCTCTAGCTTGCTTGTCCCTGGCGGCGTGGAAAAGCTGAACAATTCCTGGGAACCAGCAGGGATAAGCAGTGTTTCTTCAAGAGAGTTAACCTTTAGCTTGACATTAGCTTCCTGAGAATTATAGTTCCTTATCACAGCAGTAGTCTTTTTTTCCTCAATGTCCAGGTCAACAATCCCTATGTTATTGACAGGCTTGAAAACCCTTACCAAGTCAACTTTTATTCCCTGGCTTTCCAGGGTTTTCTTTGCAGTCTCAATATTGCTTGAAGTCTCAGTATCTATGAAGTCGCTAATCACAACCACCCTTGAATCGCCCTTTGCATAGCCCCCTGCTATGCTTATGGCGTCATAAAGATTTGTGGGGTTGTCTGTTGGTTGGAGAGAATCAAGATACTCTCTTATTTCTCCTCCAGACTTCTCAATCAGCACCACCTCGGGCGTTCGTTTGACAAGAATTAATGTGTTAATCGTGCCAAGGTTCTTTTTTGCAATGCTAACAGCCTCATCAAACCTTGTTTTACTGTCATAATCAGACTTCATGCTGGCGCTTACATCCAGCACAACCACGGTGTTCTTGAACAAGGACTCACGCGCCACGTTAATATAAGGCTTGGCCATTGCCAGCAGTATCATAAGCAGAGCTAGGAATTGTAAGATGAAAAGCAAATCATGAATAAGCCTTCTGAGAAAGGTAGTCTTCCTGTCCCTGCCCAAATCCTTGAAAAGAAACATCAGAGTTGGGATGACCTCGTGCTTGGGCTTGGGACGGATAAGGTATAGCAGAAGGAAAGGTATTAGCAACAGCAATGCATAGATGAGCTTTGGCTCAAGAAATACTTTTCCGGTACTCACCCAAAAATCAAACACTTCACTCACCACTTCCCTTTATAATATGCTCCTACAACTATTAAAATATGTATCTGATACAGTAAAGACTTCATGAGTTGCGAGAATTTAAATGTTTTTCTAAAGCTTTTAATTAGTTTGACATAAAAAGAATAATAATTTCATTTATTCATCTTGAGCCCAGCGCCAGTTCAGCTGCCCCAATAGCTCCTGCATCATCGCCGAGCAGGTGCTTTTTTATCTTACAAGCCTTTGCCATGAAGGGATGGGCGTACATATTAACCACTCTCCTGACATCTGCGTAGAATGGAAGATTGCTCACTCCTCCGCCCACCACAATAGTTTCAGGGTTGAAGAGATTGACCAGGTTAGCAAAGAACAAGCCAGTGTAAAAAACAGTTTCATCATAAACCCTGCGAGCATATTTGTCTTTTTTGTCAAGAATGATTTGCGGAGAATAAGCTTTCCTGCCGCTTAACTCCTCATACC
>DATEYH010000048.1:0-2429 GCA_035256305.1 Candidatus Nanoarchaeia archaeon | reverse complement strand
TAGGCGTGCTTTAACTATTGAATTAGCAAATGCTGCTTTCTTCTTGGGAAGCTCTTTCTTCAGGTCAGGGAGCTTTTTGTGAGCAGTTGTTGCTCGTCTTAGCAAATCCTTCATGGTTGCTATGAACAAGTCCTCAATCTCGCTCAGGTTGGAATCGTCATTAAAGCTCCAGTACATGTGGATTGGCACGTGCGAAGGAATGTCATTGACCAGCGGAGCCAGTTCATAGGCAACGCTCTCAGCAGCCTCGCTCATTGAATCAATAGTGTTAACAACCAAGTCTTTCAGGTTGCGAATCTGCCTGATAGTCAATGGCTTTTCTTTCTGAGTAAAAGCATAGGTTGAGGTTTCAAGCAGGTTTTTCAGGGCTGCGAACTCCTGTTGTGTAGGCTTTTTCCCTGTCTTGTTAACTCCTGTCATGATTGCTGCATTGTTCTTCCTCTTGCCGAACATCATGATGATTGAGGGCATTATTCCTCCTTGCATGTGATAGCTGTTGAGCATCTCATTAATGCCTGCTGCTTTCCTGAAAATCTTCTCTCCTTCAAAAGCCTCATTGGCAGTGTACTCCATTCCTGTGCCCATCTCAGCATTGTACACGTGGATTCTTGGAATCCTGTAATCACCTATTGCATCATCCCATCTCAGCTTGTGCTGGTTGGTGAGCGCTGATATCAATGCATCTTCCTTGCTCAGCCTTCTGTTATTGGTTGGCAGGTGGTCGCTTATCTTCCAGATGTCCTTTATCTCGTATATCTTATCAAGCACCTTTTTCTCAGGCATTCCAACTTCTTCTGCTATCATCCCAACAGTTGGGACGTCCCTGTCCAGCCTGTTGCCTGGGATATAGATTAATCCGGTGTCATGCGGCGAGAGCCTCTCCATTGCCCTCAAAACTTTCCTGTGCTCATCATTGATAAGAAGCCTTTGCTCGAGGACCTTTGGAATCCCCTTTGCCTTCGGAGTTTCTTTTTGAGCTTCTTTTTTACCATTAGGTTTTTCTTCCTTATCATTAGCTTTTTCTTGCTTAAGAATCAGTTCTTGCTTCATCACCTTCACCCTCCGTTATTTTCACGACTATAAAAGCGTTGATAAGATTATGCTTGTGTTTTTTTGTTTATAAGGATTTAGCGCAGAAGAAATATATTTTGAAGCACATATTTTTTTTCATTACCCGGTTATGACTAAAACAAGAAAATTTATATAAGCCAGCTCGTTGTTCCTGAAAAATGGTTTATGAGCCCCAGGAAGATTCTTACCTGCTATTGAAATATGTTAAGCAGCTTGCATACGGCAAAGTCATAGACATCGGAACAGGCTCAGGCATACTTGCAGAAGGGGCTGCTAGCAATTCTCAGGTGAAAAGGGTTTATGCTGTTGACATTGATGAAGATGCAGTAAGCAACCTGAAAAAATGCAAATCTGAGAAGATAAAGTGCATGAAATCAGACTTGTTCGCCAGCGTTAATGAGAAGTTTGACGTGATAATCTTCAACCCACCCTATCTCCCGGCTGACGAGAATGACAAGGACTCTGCTCTTGACGGCGGAAAAAAAGGTCATGAGCTTATTCATGAGTTTCTTAAGCAGGCAAAAAAGCACTTGAGAGCAGGAGGTTTTATTCTTATGGTGTTCAGCAACAGGACCTCCAAGGAAAACGTTGATAAGGCCATTGCGAAGGAAGATTATGAGTATGAGCTGCTTGAGAAGAAGAGCCTGCCATTCTTCGAGGAATTATACGCTTACAAGGTTTATAACAAGGCTTAGATGTCAAGTGGCAGCTACAGCAGCGCCCTTAATCGTTGAAAGTAGGTAGAACACAATAAAAGAGATGAATATGCCTACTATTACAAAGATGACAAGCCAGCGCCACATCAGCTCTGGAAGGGTTAATTCCATAATTATGAAAGACAATAAGAATAACTATATAAAAAGTTTTGCTACTACTATTAAAAAGGATTAGAAGATGGAATTATATGCAAAGGGCAAGCGGGGAATAATATACCTTGATGGCAATACTTGCATTAAGGTCAAGAACCCTGAAGCAGAGATTGACACCCTGAAAAACGAGGCAGATTACCTGAAAATACTGAACAAGGAAGGAATTGGGCCAAAGCTTATCAAATTCCAGGAAGGAAAGCTTTACAGGGAGTTTGTTGAGGGCAAAAGGATTAGTGATTTTCTAGAGCAGGAAGCTGACAATCAGAAAATAATCAGCGTGATAAGACAGGTATTAGAGCAGTGCAGGAAGCTTGACTTATTAGGGATTGGGAAGAAAGAGCTCACCAATCCTTACAAGGACATCATAATCACCAAGGACAACAAGGCTGTGATGATTGATTTCGAGAGGTGCAAGCAGAGCAAGAAGCCCAAGAACGTGACTCAGTTCCTGCAATACATCGCAAGGAACAAGGAAGCTCTGGAGAAAAA
>DATEYH010000047.1:0-3073 GCA_035256305.1 Candidatus Nanoarchaeia archaeon | reverse complement strand
TATATTGATTAAAAAGAGAAAGAGTTAGAAAGATTATACTTACAATTATCAAGAGTATTGTTTTTTTCGCAAGCCTGTTAGTGTCCTTCAGCCTCATCAAAGCAACCCAAAAGCATCATACATAATATGTAAGTATCATACATAATATGTAAGTTAATCCAAATAGCCTAAAAGCTATATTATCAGCCATTTAGACATAACATGTAAGTATCAAGTATTTAAAGATTGTGATTAGCAAGGGCTCAAATCGAATTTTTCAAATGCAACCTTCGCCAACAATTAAGGATAAGGGTTATATTGATTAAAAAGAGAAAGAGTTAGAAAGATTATACTTACAATTTACAATAAGCAAAAGTTATGTCTAAGCATAATTTTAATTGATTAAAAATAATCACTCGCCAAGCTTGAAGATAAGGTTTTTGTGCTTGTCAAAAAGCCTCTTATCTATGAAACCAAACACGCCCTGAAGGCCGTCCTTGAACTGCCTAGACACTATCTTCTGCCTAATCCTAGAAAGCTGCCCATCAAAATCACACCTTTCAGAAACCTCTTGCTTTATCCATAACTTATCCTTAATACCCGCAACCAGCATGAACAAGTCCCTGATATCTGCTGCGCGACAGCTCACCATTTTCATAACAAACAAAGCATCAGGTTTAATAACATCAACCATTAATTCATCTCTCACGGTTTTACCTTTTAACCTTCTTTTCCCTGAGTTATGAAAAACCCATTCTGCTGAAAAAACAGCGCTGGTGCCTCTATCATAAACATTCTTTATCAGAAAGTCCAAGCTCACCTTGAAGCCAATGCTAATCTCCTTTTCAAATCTTACAAACTCTCCATGATAGGGCGTATCTGCAACATTGCGCCCTAATCTTGAATAGCCTAACTCTGCTAGCTTCTTTTCAAGCTTCTGTAAATCAGTTGTGGCCTTAAGGACAATATCACAATCAACAGAAAACCTAGGCAACGTATAGGCGTTAACTGCGTAGCCTCCAATAACTACGAACTTCACTCCCTTGATTTTTCTCAGGGTCGTGAAAATCTCTTTTTCCCTAAGTTGCAATGGCTCCATATTTATTCCTCATGTAGGAATAGGCGTAAGCATAAATATCATTCGCTTTTGCCAATCTCATAGCAGTTCTTAACGGCTCAACGTATAATCCATCCTTTTCAGCGTGCTCTAACCTATCAACTGGAATCAAGATGACGAACTCGCCTATTGTAGAGCCCTCATTAACATAGTTAGGTATATTATGCCTATTAAAGAATTCCTTAAAATACCTTAAGTCCTTTTTCAAAATTTTTATGAAGTAAGGCGATTTTGCAAACTCCCTTTGAACATAAGAATAATCAGACCATATTTCAATAGCAGACCAGCGGGCAAAGGCGTATTTCCTCTCACATTGCTTCATTACCTCCGGCACCCTGAAATCCAACAAGCCGGTTATGACCTCTTCAGGCGCAATGCATCTATAAGTATTTCTTGACTCTTTTACTATCCAGCCAGCCTTTAACAAAACAGCGAATATCTTCTTCTTCATGCTCTGTCCCACTATCCAGTCTAACTCTGACTGCCTGAACCTTTCTCTTGAGCCGTGCTTTGAAAAAAACAATGCATACGCTCTCAAACCATACTGCGGAATCTCGGAAAACATAGTTACCTAATAGGTAACTAATTATTTATAAAACTTTCGATATTTGCAAAGGCTCGTAAATAGTCCTGAAGCTTAATTGAAAGCAAATAAAACATATTGGATAATCTAAAAATAGAAAACTTTATATATTAGTTAATATACCTAATATAGTTATGATTAAGAACGAGCTATTATTAAAGCTTGAAGGCCTGCACACTGTAGAAACAGCTGCCAAAGCGCTTGGCATAAAAAAAAGCTCAGCTCTCAACCTGCTCAGCAAGCTGAAAAAAGAAGGCTATTTAACCGTAAGCGGCGGCGGAAAGCAGAAAAGGCTGTACAAGATAACTGCAAGAAAGCAGCTTCCAAGAGAGCCCGGCATGTTTGACATAATCAACAAGTACTCGCCGATGAAGCTAAACCCCTGGTATGACCATCAAGTCCACGGCATTTACGGGCCTGAGGAAGCATTGATAGATGCAATCCAGACCAGGAGCTTCAGAGTAATCCTGGCAAGCCTAAGGCTATTCAGCCACATAACAAACTGGCCAAAACTCTACAGGCTGGCAAAAGAAAAGAATGCATGGCAGAAAGTTGGGGCGCTGTATGAACTAGCAAGGATGCATTTCCGAGTAAAGAAGATGCCAGAGAGATATGCAGAGAAGACAACCGGAAAAAAACATTACCTTATCGAAGATTATCCGACAAAAGAGGCAAAATACTTAAACATAGCAAATAAATGGAACATTGAGCTGCCATTCAGAGAAGAGGATTTGAAAAAGGCTGAAACATGATAACGCAAAGCGACCAAATGGACTTGTTCAGGCTGATAGCCAGGGGCATCAAAAAAAACATAACCTGCTATGCATTTGGCGGGACAGCAATGATGTTCTATGGTTATAAAGATGGGACCAAAGACATCGACCTCCTGTTTGAAAAAGAAGAGGACCGGCAGGATTTCATCCAAGCAATTGAAAAACTAGGATTTGAAAAATCAGACCCTATAAAAATCTATATTCCTGAAAAGCTAAGAGACAAGAACAGGCCTTTGATGTTCAAGAGAGGCGAGTCAAGATTTGACCTTTTTGTAAAGCAAATCTTCAAGACGCTTCTAAGCCCGCAAATGCAGGAAGACCTTTATGCTGTGCATGAGTTCAAAGAAGAGCACACCCTGACCGTAAAAGTCCTTAGAAAAGAGCACATAGCCTTCCTAAAAGCCATAACTGAAAGACAAAACGACTTTGACGACATAAAAAACATAATCTCACAAGACAAGGGCTTTGACTGGCAATACCTGGTTGATGAAGCCATCTGGCAGCACAAGCACGGAGACAACTGGGCATTGCTTGATATTGAGAAAACCCTGAAAGAGCTCAAAAGATACTTCTTCATAGAAGAGAAATACTTCAAGCAAATCTATTCTGCCGCGGAAAAGG